>DATNDM010000178.1:0-7952 GCA_035553235.1 Pyrinomonadaceae bacterium
CCAACTGCTCCGCCTTCGCACTGCGATAATTCGTGTAGAAAACAAAACCATCCTGGTCCACCTGCTTCAGCAACACCATGCGCGCGGAAGGCCGGCCTTCGGGCGTCGCTGTTGCGAGTGTCATCGCTTCGGGCAGCGGCAGCTTTGCAGCGATGGCATCGTTGAACCAGATCTGAAACTGCTTAATCGGATCTCGATCAATCGTCTTCTCGTCGAGACCTTCAAGCGCAATGTTGTTAGGAACAGTCATCATTCGTGATCTTCGTTAGCGTTGTAAGGCGCGAGCTTCTCGCGCAACTCCGTCGGAATCGGAACAGTTTCAAACGTCTGCTGGTTGACGGCCGCGAGCACGAAATGAGCGGTCGCGACGAGGTCATCACTTCCCTTGCGACGCACCTCGAAATTCAGGCGCATCGACTTCGTACCAAAGCGCGCAACCCAAACGCTGACTTCCAAAATGTCGTCCAACCGCGCCGCACGATGGAAGTCACACTCGAGGTGCACGCGCGGCAACCAGATTTGCAGTTCGTCGAACATCACTCCGTAATGCAGCCCGACAGCTCGAAACAACTCCGTCTCCGCAAACTCGAAAAAGTGAATGTAAGCGCCGTAGAAAATGATGCGCGCCGCGTCGACGTCGCCCCAGCGAACGCGTTCTTCAATCGTGAATTTCTTGTGCTCAGCCATCAGTTTACGATTGTGACAAGAAGTGAAGCACTTCGTCATTAAACTGTTGCGTGCGCTCGACGTTGGACACGTGGCCCGCGTGGTCCAACACGACCATCCGCGAGCCGTCGATCGAGTGATGCATGGTCTCACTGTCGGCAACGGGCGTGATTGCATCTTCGGAGCCGACGATGATCAGCGTGGGAACGGAGATCTTCGCCAACAGTTCTGTTTGATCTTCACGTTCCGCCATGCCGCGCAAGGCAGCCGCAGCGCCTTCAGGCTTCGTTTGCAACATCATGTCGCGCACAAACTTCACGATCTCCGGTCGCTTACTCACCGTGTCCGGCGCGAGCAACTTCGGCAACATCGCGTCGGCGATGCCCGCCATGCCTTCCGACAAAGCTTTCTCGGCTTGTTGGGCTCGCGTTTGTTTTGATTCTTCCGTGTCGCCTTGTGGACGCGTGTCAGCGAGAATGAGCGCACGCACGCGTGAGGGAAACTGTTTATAGAACGCCAGAGCAACATAGCCACCCATCGACAAGCCACCAATTGTCGCACGCGGAATCCGGAGATGGTCCATCAAGCCGGCAACATCGGCCGCGAGCTCGTTCATCGTGCTTGTTTCTGCCGAAGCCTCACTTTCGCCAAACCCGCGGAGGTCAGAGGCAATGATGCGATTGCTGTTGCTCAACGTGGGGATCTGCTCGGTCCAGAGCGCGCGGTTGAACGGATATCCGTGAATGAGGACGAGCGGACGACCCACGCCCGTGTCCGTGTATGCGAGGCTGAGATTGTTGATACGAACCTGTCCCATAGCAAATAAATTTAGCCGCGGATAAACGGAATCAACGCAGATCAGCGTTTATCAGCGAGGATCCGCGGTTCAGAAGTCTCTCTTCGCAGCGCGCGCGACAACGGAAATCAGCTCCGTCAACTCCACCGGCTTCGCCAAATAAATCTGAAAACCAGCCGACAACGCGCGGTCGCGATCCTCGTCTTTCGCGTACGCCGTGATCGCCACCGCCGGAATGTTTTCCGACACGCCATTCTCCAGCGAACGAATCTTCTTAATCAAACCGTACCCATCTTCGTCCGGCATCGCAATGTCAGAAACGAGCACGTCCGGTCGTTTGCGCGTGATCGCACGAATCGCCTCGCCTGCCGACGAGACGGCCGTCACGTTCGCCTGGCGTCGTTTGAGCGCGGTCGCCATGAGCGTGAGCGTGTCTGAATCGTCGTCGACAATCAGAACATTCAGACCTGATAACAACTGCTGAGATTGCGCAAGCTTGTGCTGATCCGGTTTCGCAAAGGCCTTTGTGGTCGATTCGATGAGCGGCAGCCTGATCGTGAACGTCGCGCCATGGCCTTCGCCATGACTGTCCGCGTTGATCGTGCCGCCATGTATTTCGACGAGGTGACGCGCGATCGCGAGACCAAGTCCGAGCCCGCCATGCTGCCGCGTGGTCGTACTGTCAGCCTGCCGAAATCGATCAAACACGTACGGCAGAAACTCTTTGCTGATGCCTTTGCCCGTATCCGAAACGCTGACCTCAACCGCGGGCCCTATGCGCGCGACCTTCACACAAACGCGCCCGCCGCCATCAGTAAACTTCACCGCATTCGACAACAGATTCCAAATCACTTGCTGGAGCCGGTTCGCATCGCCGGATACCATCGAAGGCGTCGCGTCAAAATACTTCTCGATCCTGATACCCTTCGCGTCAGCAGTCGGCCGCACGACATTGATCGCGTTCTCGACAACGGGCACAACTTCCACCGGATTCAGATCGAGATAAAGATTGCCCGTGATGATGCGCGAGACGTCGAGAATGTCGTCAACGATCTGCGCCTGCGCCTTTGCGTTGCGCCAGATCACTTCAACGGCCTGTTGCGTTACTGAATCGTCGAGCGTGCCGCCTTCGAGCAATCGCGACCAGCCGAGTATCGCGGTGAGTGGCGTACGCAACTCGTGCGACACCGTCGCGAGAAACTCATCCTTCAAACGATTCGAATCTTCCGCTGCTTGTCGCGCTGTTCGTTCAAGCTCCAGCAGTCGCACGTTCTCGATAGCAACAGCAGTGAGGTTCGCCGCCATACTCATCGCCGTCACGTGTTCCGGGCGGTAAACGTTCTTGTTATAACTCTGCACTTCGATCGTGCCGATGATGCGCCCCATTACCGCCATCGGCACCGCCATCGACGAATCCGGTCGCAAACCATTATCAGGACCAACTATCACACCGCCCGATTGGTTCCGCATGTAGTCGTTGGTGATGACCACCTCGCCGGTACGCACGGCGCGACTATTCGGACCAGAAGCCGTGACCGGCATCGGCGGCAACTCCGCAACGTCGAGTTCTTCGCCGTCGCCCCAGCCATAACAGCAAGTGCGAACATCACGAACCGAATCGTAGAGCGAAACGAAAAAGCCGTTACACGGAACCGAGACGTCGGTGAACTGGCGCAGCGCGCTGTAGATCGCGTGCAACTCCCTCGCCGTCCCCAGCGCTTGCGCGAGCGTTTTGATTCGCTCCAGGAGACGCTCGTATTCGAGTAGCGCCCGCTGGTCCGCATCGCGTAAAGCTTCGGACGTGGTGCGCAGCGCTTCTTCAGCACGCTCGCGCTCCTGAAGCGTGTTGCGGATCGTGGTTTCCGATTTCTTGAGCTCGTCCGCCGCGTGCTCCGCGCGTGCACGCGCACGGATCTCAGCGCGAGTAACGACGGCAAAAAGCAGGCTGAGTAGAGCGCCGAGGATCAACGTGTACTTGAGCAGCGATCTGCTGGAATGAGTTTCGAAAGAAGGATTGGTCGAGAAGGCTAATGTCCAGGTGCGTCCGGCTACTTCTTGCGGCGCCTTGACCCGGAATATTGGAGTCGTGGAAACATCGTTGACGGCTTTGCTGATTAAGTTTTGCGGATTCACTTCCGGGCCGTCATAAACCTCGAAACTGACATCCTGATTCTTGGCTGTAGCAAAAACCGGCCCAAGAAAATCTTCGATCCGGAACGGGCTATAAACGAAGCCGTCGATCGCCGCGCGTCGTTCGTCTTCAGTTGTGGTAGGCGCTCCGTTCCGGTAAACGGGCATGTAAATCAGGAAGCCCAACTGCTTCTCGGGTTCAGAAAATTCCTGTTCCTGGACCAGCTCGACGCGCCCGGAAGCGATCGGCTTTCCCATATCACGCGCGGTGTCCATCGCCTGGCGCCGCACTTCCTCAGTGCCCATGTCAAAGCCGAGGGCGTGCCGGTTTGGTTTATTACTCGGTTGCAGGTAGATGATGGCGTTGAACTCATTGCGCGGCGGATCGTCGGGCCACACCTTGAAGTCAGTGAAGCCTTGCTTCTTCATGCCGGCGACGACGTTTGCCTTTTCATGCGGCCGAAACCTGACCGAGTATCCAATGCCCAGAATACCTTGATAGTTTTTCTCGAGTTCGATCTCCTCGACGAATCGCTGGAACTCGACCGCATCCACGGAATCGCTGGCCGCGAAAAGTCCGGTACCGGCGCGCAACAACGCTTCGGACGTCGCGACGCGCAAAGTCACCTGGTCCTGAATCTCCTGCACCGCACTGTTGAAGCGAATTCGATCTTGTTCGTAAGTGAGTTGGTAAAAGTAGTAATAGACCAGCAGCGTAAACGAGAAGCCGAGCAGAAGGATCATATACGGCAGGAGAACTCGGTTGCGCATGGGAGAGTCCGTGAAATCGGTGGCAAATGCTACTTGACCCGTCGCGTTCTGCGACGGAGAAAATCTATCAGCACGAATTGAGACAGATTGCCGGGGTTGGCGAAATAAGCTTTGCCATTTGTCATGGCAGACATCTGTTTTACAAAATCGACAAGATAATAATCGCTGGCCAGCATGAACGTATTGATCATGATGCCGGCCTTGCGACACGCCTGGACTTCCTTGAACGTTTCAGCCATCACGAACGGATCGCCGCCCATCGAGTTTTTGTAAAGATGACGAGCAGGAGGAGCCGCGCCCTGCCTGGTTTTAGCACCTGGGCCAGCTTGTAAAAAACACGCCGTGGGCTTGCCGTCAGTCACCATCACGATCTGCTTCATCTCTTTGCGCTGTGCCTGGAGCAAACGGCGCGCGAGCCGAAGTCCTTCAGCCGTGTTCGTGTGATATGGACCAACCTGCGTCGTTGCGAGCTTGGCAAGCGGCAGCTCTTCGGCGGCGTCGTGAAAGAGTACGACTTTGAGTGAATCGCCCGGATAGTGCGTGCGAATCAAGTGCGACATTGCGAGTGCGACTTTCTTCGCGGGCGTGAAACGATCCTCGCCGTACAGAATCATCGAATGCGAACAGTCGAGCATCACCACCGTCGCGCACGACGATTGATAATCACACTGGTGCACGTGCAGATCGCGGTACTCGAGATTCAACGGCACGCTTAAACCTTCGCGTTGAATCGCGGAGAGCAAAGTGGTGTTGACGTCGAGATTGATCGTGTCGCCAAACTCGTAAGGTTTGCTTGCGGCTGCCGCTTCAACGCCGGTTGACAGATAAACGGTATCGTGGCGTCCGGCGGCGCTTTTGCCGAAACTGCCGAGCAGGTTACGCAGTGTTTTATACCCGAGAAAATCGAGACCTTTTTCGGTAACTTCGAAATGAACGTCACGAGGCAGTGGCTCTGAGATCTCACCTGGTCCACGCTGTCCGCGCCGGCGTTCGGCGCGTTGCGGCTGTTGTTCGTTGAGCGTCAGATAACCTTCTTCGACGAGCCGCTCGATCAGCTGGTTCAAGAGCTCTTCGAGCAGCGAGCCGCGGAACTTACCGTCGTTCTCCGCGAGCATTGACGCGATCTGTTGCTCGTCGACGAGGCCCTGGTCCATGAGTGCCTGCAGGAGTGCGCGGCGGAGTGAGTCGAGTGAGGTGTCGGTTTCTTTTCGCTGTCGCGTCCAGTAATAGTCGTCGTCGTAGCCGGAATCGAGCAAAGCATCGGACATGCTGTCCATCAACTCACCCAGATTGATGGAGAAGACGTCGAACCCCTGGAACTTAGAATACTTGAATTTCATTTACGCGGATGAACGCGGATCAAAGCCGCGGATTTTTAACTGTATTTTCCGGTTTCCGTTAAATCGTCGTAGATCATGCCGCGACGATCTTTCTTTGCTTTCGTCACCGCCGCGTAACCACCCTCTTCGTTGCGGCTGATCTTGTTTTCTGCATACAAGCCTTCGAGCACGAGTTCGCATGCGGAGACGAGCTCCGCGAGATCGGAGCGACGAAAAGTAAACGGAATCATCGCGGTTTCGATCAGCTCCGGAATCGCCTCGAGCAGGTTCAGACACTCGCCCGCGGGAGCCGTGTCCGCAAGCAGCAGTTTGTTGCCTTCGTCAAACCACTGCACCGCGCGTGAAAAATCGATGCCGACGAAATAGCCTTCAAAAACCTCACCCGCGGCGCGCTTGATGAGATCGCGCGCGATGCGATTCGCGCCCAGTTGTTCGCCTTCGTACTCGAGTTCCATCTTGCCGGTCATCGACGGAATCGCCGCGTACACATCAGAAATGCGCGGCACAACGACGTCTTCGCCGGTGCGTAGCGCGCGTCGTTCAGCGTTCGAGATTACCGACTCCATCACGGTGATCGGCATTCGTTGTGAAACACCGGAGTGCTTGTCGACGTGATTATCATCGCGCGCTTCGAAAGCGATCTGTTCGACCACTTCGCGAATGAAATCAGGAACGATCAGTTGATCTTTGTCTTCGAAGCGATCGGTCCACGCTTCCTGGCGTGTGATCTCGATCGCGGCCGGCAGTTCCTTCGGATAGTGCGTCAGGATTTCCGCGCCGATGCGATCTTTCAGCGGCGTGATGATCTTGCCGCGCGCGGTGTAGTCTTCGGGGTTCGCGGAAAACACCAGCATCACGTCGAGCGGCAGGCGCACCGGGTAACCCTTAATCTGCACGTCGCCTTCCTGCATGATGTTGAAAAGCGCGACCTGGATCTTGCCGGCGAGATCGGGTAGCTCGTTAATCGCGAAGACGCCACGATTCGCGCGCGGCAGGAGGCCGTAGTGAATCGTCAGCTCGTCGCTGAGCAGGTGACCGCCTTTCGCGGCTTTGATGGGATCGACGTCGCCGATGATGTCCGCGACTGTTACGTCCGGCGTGGCGAGTTTCTCGACGAAGCGCGTGTCGCGACCAATCCAATCGATCGGCGTCGCGTCGCCGCGTTCGGAGAGCATCTGGCGCCCGTAAGCGGAAATTGGTCGAAACGGATCGTCGTTAACCTCGGAGCCGGCGATGATGGGTATTTGCTCGTCGAGCAGCTCGGTAAGCAGTCGAATGATTCGGCTCTTGGCCTGACCGCGCAGGCCGAGCAGGATGATGTTATGTCGCGACAGGATCGCATTGATCAGTTGCGGGATTACTGTTTCCTCGTAGCCGACAATGCCGGGGAAGAGTCTTTCGCCGCTTTGTAGTTTCTTGATTAGGTTGCGACGCAGTTCGTCTTTGACCGAGTGTGTTTGATACCGGGCCGCCCTGAGATCGCGAAGGGTTCTTGGGTAATCCATATTGATGTGCGGAGATTCTACTCGGAGCCACAAAAAGCACAAAACGGAACACAAACGGCTCAAACCATTTACAGCCAATCTTTTGTGCTTTTTGTGTTTCCTTTTGCTTTTGTGGGCTAGATCGCGCCGTCAGCGCGCAGCTTCTCGAGATGTGCTAAGACGGCGCGTTCGGCCATCGCGTGCGCTTTAGGTGAGACGTCGGTGTAGACGCGGGCGACGATCTCTTGAGGTGTCGACGCGCCGGCACGTACGGCTGCGAGGATGTTTTGTTCGCGTTCGAGGCGGTGTGTGATGTACTCCTGAATTTTTTTATACGGCGTGGCGACGGCCGGGCCGTGTCCACCCAGCAGCACTGTCAGACCTGGCAGCGCGAGCATCCGCTCCAACGACTTCAAATAATCACGCATGTTGCCCTGCGGCGGATCGATGAGCACGGAGCCGACGCCGACGATGTTGTCGCCCGTCATCAGCACGCCGCGCTGTTCATCATGAAAACAGAGATGACCAAGCGCGTGCCCGGGCGTGTGCAGCGCGCGCAAACAGACGCTGGGCTCACCTTCAAGCGTGATCACGTCGTTGTCCTTAATCAGGCGATCGACGTGCACGTCGTGCAGTGCCTCAGCAGTCTGCGCATGAGCCGCAACCGGAACGTTACCGCCGAGATGTTGCTGCAACGCGTTTACGCCACCAACATGATCGGGATGCAGATGCGTGAGGATGATCTCACGCACGGTCCGGCCCTCG
>DATNDM010000179.1:0-5153 GCA_035553235.1 Pyrinomonadaceae bacterium
TGAATTACGCTGCATTGGATCGACGACGTATAGCGAGTACAAAGCATCATTCGAACGCGACCGCGCGCTGGCTCGACGCTTTCAAAAAATCGAAGTCGCAGAAACGTCGGTGGAAGAGACCGTGGGAATACTGAACGGACTGAAGAGCTACTACGAGGATTATCACGGCGTGAAGTACGACCCCGATGCGATCCGTGTGGCAGCCGAGATGGCCGCGAAGTACATGCACGATCGATTCCTGCCGGACAAGGCGATCGACGTACTCGATGAAGCAGGCGCGGCGCTGAAGTTGAATGCAGCCTCCGAGAAAGTCGTTCGCACACGAGACATTGAAACCGTGGTCGCGCGAATGGCTAAGGTTCCACCGAAGACGGTCGTGAGTTCAGAGAAAGTCCGGCTCGCAGAACTGGAAAGCAAACTGAAGGGAGTGATTTTTGGTCAGGACCACGCGATCGAGCAGGTGGTGCGGGCAATCAAGTTGTCTCGTTCCGGCCTGGGCCAACCCGAAAAGCCGGTCGGCTGTTTTCTGTTTTCTGGCCCGACTGGTGTAGGCAAGACGGAGTTGGCTAAACAGATTGCGGTGATTCTGGGTGTGGAGTTTATTCGCTTCGATATGAGCGAATATGCTGAGAGTCATACCGTGTCGAGGTTGATTGGCGCGCCCCCGGGTTATGTGGGCTTCGATCAGGGTGGTCTACTGACGGATGCGATTAACCGAACTCCGTACGCAGTGTTGGTGCTTGACGAAATCGAGAAAGCGCATCCGAACCTCTTCAACATCCTGCTGCAAGTGATGGATCATGCGACGCTGACCGATAACAACGGCAAGAAGGCTGATTTCAGAAACGTCATTCTGATCATGACAACGAATGCCGGAGGCCGAGAGATGAGCGAGGGCGGGATTGGCTTCCAAAAAGATCAGGGTAAAGGGCAGGGCAGGGGCGCAATCGAGCGGACATTCAGTCCGGAGTTTCGCAATCGTCTCGACGCGTGGATCGCGTTCAAGCCGTTAGACGCGGCGGCGATCGAGCAGATTGTGGATAAATTTATCGCTGAGTTGAACCAGCAGCTCGGTGAAAAGAAAGTGGTAGTCAGGCTTTCGGCTGAAGCACGCTCGTGGTTGGCCCAACGCGGCTTTGATCGACTGCTGGGCGCCAGGCCGATGGCTCGTTTGATCCAGGCCAGGATCAAGGAACCATTGGCCGAGAAGATCCTGTTTGGCGCCGAGCCCGTCACCGGCGATGTTTTGGTAGAACTGGAAAAGGAAGAACTCTCCCTGAAATTCCCGGACCGATAATGCTTCTCTGTGCAAACAAAGCCGTCCACAGATTACGCAGACTGATTGAATGATCTGCGTAATCTGGGGACGGCTTTGGGGTTGCGCGCAAAAGAAACCACCTGACGATGGCCCGTGACCGTGACCTCATTCATTTCATCGATCCCGCGAAGGCAATCGACGGCATTGTTGCTTTAGGTGGACCTCTCACGACCACAAACCTTCTGCGCGCGTACTGCCGCGGGATTTTTCCATGGCCGATCAATGAGTACGTCCTGCCGTGGTGTTGCCCCGAGGAAAGGGGCATCCTCGAGTTCAACGACGTGCACATCCCCCGACGGCTCGCCCGGACCAGACAGAAATCGACATTTCACTTCACGATCAATCAATCGTTTCGACAGGTAATCACTAACTGCGCGACAGTCAAACGACAGCATGAATCCGGCACCTGGATCACACCGCGAATGATCCGCGCCTATTGCGAGCTTGACCGGCAAGGCCACGCTCACAGTGTCGAAGTTTGGGAAGGCACTGCACTCGTCGGCGGAATCTATGGAGTCGATGCGTGTGGGAGTTTTTCCGGTGAGAGCATGTTCTCGCTGCGATCGAACGCGTCGAAGCTGGCGCTGTTGTTCTTGATCGACTTTCTCAAACAGCGTGACCTCGATTGGATCGACATTCAAATGGTGACACCTCACCTCGAGGCACTCGGGGCGAAGGCCATCTCGCGCGCCGACTTTCTCGCGAAGTTAGCCGCAACCCAAAACCGCAAACTAACCCTCTTTCCATAATCCCGCACCGCCGCAGAAAGTACTTGGCATCGCAAAGCAGATGTGGTATTTATGGCCTTCTGGCTTTGCACGAAAAGTCGTTTTCGGACTTCTTCTCTGTGCAATCCCTGTGTTCTCTGTGCCTCTGTGGTTAAGAACTGCTCGAAAAAGAACAACCACAGAGACACAGAGAACATAGAGGTTGCACAGAGAAGCCAGGAGACAGACTTTTCCTGCGAAGCTGGTCTATCTTCAGTTGAGGTGGCCGCAATGCGCGAACTGCTCAAATCCGCCGACGTCAAACGATTGATCGTGGTCTCGACCCTGTTGTTCTGGTGCTTCTGTATGATCGTCGTGCGCATCGATCGAACCGGCTCAGGTTATTATCGATTTCTCCTCACCAATCTCTTTCTCGCCTGCATACCGTTATTCCTGAGTACATGTCTCCGGATTGCGCGCCGTTGGGAATTGCCCCGTCCCATCCAGTTCGGCGTTGCCGGTTTGTGGTTACTGTTTCTGCCTAACGCTCCTTACATCCTGACCGACATACTGCACCTGACCCGCGCCTCCCAGGCTCCCGCCTGGTACGACCTCGCACTCCTGCTTTCATGTGCCGGAACCGGTCTGCTCGTGGGTTACCTTTCACTCATCGACGTGCAAACAATAGTCGCCCGCAGCCTCGGCCAAGCCTGGAGCTGGATCCTCGCCCTCGTGTCGCTAGTGCTGAGCGGATTTGCGATCTACCTCGGACGCTTTCTGCGCTGGAATAGTTGGGATGTTTTGATCGATCCGACGAGGCTGTTGGCAATAACTAACGGTTTGCTGCGTCCGTGGGGACAAGCGCGACCCATGGCGGTGACTTTGATTTTCGGCGGCATTCTGATGCTCGGTTACATCAGTCTACGGATCCTGATGGTCCATCCGAAATCCTAACGCCGGAGCCTCTTAGTCCCACGCGCGGCCGTACTGCGGCGGGTAGGGCACCTTGACTTGAAGCTCTCGCGCCGCATGAATGGGCCAATACGGATCGCGCAGCATGGCCCGCGCGAGGAAAACGATGTCTGCTTCGCCCTTCGAGACGATTTGATCCGCCTGCTTCGGCTCGGTGATTAAGCCCACAGCCCCGGTGGCAATGTCTGCTTCTTTGCGAATCGCGGCGGCAAACGGAACCTGATAGCCGGGGCCGATCGGAATTTTCGCGCCCGGCACGAGACCACCACTCGAGCAGTCGATCAGATCGATTCCTTCCTCTTTCAGCCAGCGCGCGAATTGAATTGATTGCGGCAAGTCCCACCCTCCTTCAACCCAGTCGGTTGCTGAAATTCGAACAAACACCGGCAACTCTGACGGAAATGCCGCACGCACAGCACGCGCAACCTGCAACGGAAATTTCGCACGTGCCTCGAGGCTGCCGCCGAATTGATCCGTACGGTGATTTGAAAGTGGCGACAGAAACTCGTGCAGCAAGTAACCATGCGCCATGTGAATCTCGACAGTTTCAAACCCCGCATCGACGCTGCGGCGCGTCGCTTCAACAAACTGCGAGGTGACCTCTTCGATATCTTCGCGAGTCAACTCGCGCGGCCGTTCGTCAGATTCCCTGAATGGAATCGGACTGGGCGCGAGCGTTTGCCAGCCACCTTCGCCGGTACGCAGGAAGCCGCCACCGCGCCACGGTACATCAGTCGAAGCTTTGCGTCCGGCGTGCGCAAGTTGAATCGCCGGTACGGCGTTTTGCGACTTGATGAATGCGGTGATTGGCTTGAAAGCTTCCGCATGTGCGCTGGACCAAATGCCGGAATCGCCCGGCGAGATGCGACCCTCGGCCGAAACTGCGGTAGCTTCGACACAGACCATCGCTGCACCGCCGACGGCGCGACTGCCGAGGTGGACCAGGTGCCAGTCAGTCGGCATTCCGTTCTCGCTCGAGTATTGGCACATCGGCGAAACGATGATGCGATTCTTGAGCGTCAGTGTTCGGAGTGTGAATGGAGAAAATAGTGCGCTCATCTGTTCTGATCCTCGCGAGCAATTACGCGTGCGCGGTCGACCATTTGTTCGAGCGCCGCGACGGGTTGAACACCGGTGAGTGCGAAACGTCGATCGGCGACAAAGGCCGGAACGGCATGCACGCCTAATTCGGCGGCTTCCTCTTCGTCGGCGAGCACCATCGATTCAAATTGTTTGCTTTCGAGAGCAGCGCGCAGGCTCGACTCGTCGAGATCCAAACCGCTGGCGAGCTGCACCAGCACGTCTATGTTGCCGATGTCTTCGCCACGTTCGAAAAATGCGCGAAACACGGCTTCGTTATAAGCGTCAAACTGATTTTGCGTTTGTGCCCACTTGGCTGCTTCGTGTGCGCGGCGCGAACGCGGCTGAACCGGCGGCAATCGCATCGTAACGCCGAGGCGTGCGGCGAGCGGATAAACCGAATCGCGCCACACGCGCGTCAGGTACTCGTCAGCCGGATCACGTGCCGGTACCGGATCGGGTCGTAGCTCGAACGCTTTCCACACCAGCTCGACGTCCGGTCGCGTTCGCGTTAATTCGTGCAGGCTTGGCTCCGCCAGCCAACAGAATGGTCAAAGATAATCAGAGAACACTTCAATCCGCACAGCTTTTCTCCAGACGACTCAAATTAAAAAATACATGATTAAAGGAAATGTTACACTCGTATTGCCTTTCGCTGTTCTTAACTCGCCCGAGGTCAGCACGAATCGAAAAAGGAACATAAGATGAACTCTTCGTTTACGCTATCTATACGTCTGTTCACTTCTGCCGGTCGCGTTGTATTCATGGCGCTCGTTTTTGCGAGCGTGCTCGCTTCGTTGGCGATAGATGTAAGCGCGCAAGCGGCGCCGCAGGCGGACATCGTCGTGTCCAAGTCCGCTGAGGAAACCGTCGCGCTCGGCGGCCAGATAACTTACAGCCTCACCGTCTATAACGCGGGCCCGGACGATGCTGTCAACATAGAGGACGATGCTGTCAACATAGTGCTCACTGATGCGCTTCCAGCACACACTACGTTCGTGGATGCCTCGACCAACACCGGATCCGTGTCGTTCGACGGCACTACTCTGACAATCAATGTCGGCACACTCGCTTTC
>DATNDM010000180.1:0-5975 GCA_035553235.1 Pyrinomonadaceae bacterium
TATCCTAGCGTGAGTCTTTATTTCTCCGACCGGCGTGAGTTGCTCTGCTTTCTTAAGCTGATAAACGGCATCGGCGTTCACTTCGAGATTGACTTGATCGATTGCGAGTTCGATACGCTTCTCGCCGTTCTTTGGATCCTCAAAAACGGCTGTGTAGCGCTTCAGCAAAGTGTCATAGGTTTCTTGAGGATTGATTTTTCTTCGCTGCGCAGCTTTCGCAGTATCGAGATACGCGTACACCGCAGCAGATTTGGCAATGTCCTCTGGTTGGATTTTTGTCCTGACGGAATTCACGTTGTTCTCGAGAACTACTTTTTCGCCCGCTGTTAGTGTTTGTTTGAGCCGTCCCGCTCGAGGAAGCACGGGTTGGCTAATCTGTACTTCACCCTCAAACGTCAAGAATTCTCGTACTGGGCCAGCATCGGTGTGGCGCACTCGCACTGAATACTCTGTCTTAACGACGATCAGCCCGACTTCGCCCGACGTCATAACTCCACCGCCTGCAGACTGCATGTCACCATTACCGCTGAATACATTAATCACCACGTCCGCACCCTCAGGAGGCAAAAGCATGATGGCAAGCTTGTCTGATCCCTTGAATACCGAGCCGTTCGGCGCGGTCAGTTCGATGTAGACGAGGCCGGACGGTGAAGTGAGTTGGTCGAACGGTTTCAGGACCATATCGACCGAGATGCCTTCCTCGACCCAATTGTCGTGCCGGCATCTAACGTCCTCTGTTTTTTTCAGAGACTGTCCATCTTTCCAGATCGCTGTCACACGCACCTGAGCGTCTGCAGCCATGACAACACACAGGATTGATGCAATCACGAGGATAATCCGACAGACGAGCGCGCTAGAGTGCGTGTTCAGCCGAACGCCTTTTGGTAATAAGAGATAGCAGAGTCCGTTGAAGTTCATGACTTAGTCTCCTCGGTTATCAGAAAGAGCGGCTTCCAGATGATATGAATGGATGGATGAAAAGTATTTGGAGCTAACCAGTAGCAAACGAAGTGCAGCTCGTAGAAACGAGCTGTCTAAGGAACTCTGGCTTTTCATTAGAGGCCGAAATAACGAGTTTGCGAGGACGCAGAGGCTCGAGGAAGTCAGCCATTGACTCAAGCGGCGGGAGGTTATTACCGTTGTGAGGGAAAGTCAACGTTTTACGGTGCTGCCGAGGGCTGTAGAAAAACCCACTTCGCGAAGAACTCTTTCAAGCTTTTTCCGTTCGCCTCTTCCATCGCGGCGGTGAAGTCGCTGGTGATGACCGATTTCCCGAAGTAGCGCCGGGTGAAAAGTCTTATCCCATTCCAGAACGCGCGCTCGCCCATCTGCTCGCGGAGCAGGTGCAGAACATAAGCGCCCTTATCGTAAACGAGCGTCCGATCTTCACGCGTGGGCCGGTTCCAATCCGGAAACACGAGCGACTTGTCTTTGCCAGCGTCGCGCACTTTCTCGTAAGCAGCGCGATTCGACTCGATCTCGCGCAAGTAAGCCGCGCGGCCGAACCGGTGTTCGAGATACGCCGCGGCCATGAAGGTCGCGATGCCTTCGTTGAGCCAGAAGTGATTCCAGTCACGACACGTCACCATGTTGCCCCACCACTGATGCGCAAACTCATGCGCGCCGAGCCATTGCTCCTGCTCGTTATCAAGCACCTGCTTTCCATATCCCTCTTTCAACGCCGTGAAGCTGCTCATCTCCTGTTCGACACCGCCCGCTGCTAACACCTGCGTATACGTCTTGTCTGCGTACTTCACTCCCGCATGATCTTCAAAGAACTCGAGCATGTCAGGGGTGTCGCGAAAGATGCGATGCACGTCGGTCGTGGTGTAGCCGGTCGCGAAGTATTGAAGCTCGACGTTCCTTCGTTTCTCCGTCACGACCTGAAATGGACCAACTGCAAAGCCGATGATGTACGTGGGAATCGGTGCTGATTGTCGAAACTCGAGAACACGTCTGTCGTTCGGCAGTTCGCGTTGCGACACTAAGTCGCCATTAGCGACGGCTTTTAACTGGTCCGGCAGGATCAGCTTGAACGTTAACGTCGCTTTGTCAGATGGATCGTCTACACAAACCATCCACTGGCTCGTTGAAAAAATCGTGTAGACCTGCTGTCGCTCGGGGAAGAATCGAATTCCGTATTTTGGCGTGCCGTGAAAGTCGATCTGGACCTGTCTGTTTCCTGGTCGCAAAGACACGCGCAGCTTGTGATTATTCACGGAAAATTGCAGCGGCGCGTTACCTTCGCGAACCGAATCGATAGCGAGCTCACCACAATCGAACTCGACCGCCGTCGAGGTTGTCGAAACACGGATCTGCACGGATCCTTTTACGGCTTTAGCGCTGATATCGGGTTCGAGCGTCACGTCGTAACGCAACACATCCATATCCATCCGCGCAGATCCGTGGTTAACAACGCCTCCGAATAAAATAACGACAATACATAGAATCAGATTTTTCAACATCCTGATTTCGGAACACCTCCGATCCAAATCCAGCAAGATTACGATTCACCAATTTACAAATCGAGCAAGACTACCGAAATCGTAATTCGAAAATGCGGTTCACACCGCTGACGGAATAATGGTTGCCCCTCAATCAGTGAAGCCACCCCAGACGGCTTCTCCGTGTTCCACAATTCGGACAAAACTGAACCAAAAATTGGAGGGTAATCCATGAAACGATCTCTAATCGCTACTGCGCTCCTCCTGCTCTGCCTCAGTGGTCCAACCTTGGCGCAAAGCGGTTCGACCGGTTCGATCGCCGGTACGATCACCGATCCTACTAATGCTGTTGTCCCAGGCGCGACAATCACTGTGAAGAGCAACGCTACCAGTCAGGAGTTCACTGCGACCAGTGCTGACAACGGCACTTTCAACGTGCCGGCATTGATCTCCGGACTATACACCGTCACGATTGCAGCGCCTGGTTTTAAAACCGCTGTCTTATCAAACGTGAAAGTTGACGTCGGTACACCTTCGAGTGTCAACATCGCGCTTGAAGTCGGCGCCCCAACGGAAACGGTCCAGGTGGTTGACGTAGCCGGTGAGTTGCTGCAATCGCAGAACGCCACCGTCGGTACTACGATCACTGGTCGCCAAATCGTCGATCAACCTCAGGCCTCGCGCGACGCGCTCGACCTGATTACTTTACTCCCCGGCGTTCAAACAACCGGACGTCCACGCACTTCCACCGTGAACGGTCTGCCGAAAGGCGCACTCAATATCACGATGGACGGTGTCGACGTGCAGGACAATCTGATCAGTTCCAACGATGGTTTCTTCACCTTCGTGCGCCCGCGCATCGATGCGGTTGGTGAAGTAACGATTTCAACTGCTGCGCCCGGTGCTGAAAGCGCCGGCGATGGCGCCGTGCAAATCAAGTTTGTGACGCGCGGCGGCACAAACGACTTCGGTGGCAGCGTTTACTGGTACCACCGCGAGCCATATCTCACGGCCAACTATTACTTCAACAACGAAACACTCGCTCCAACATATTTCGGCAAAGCGCCGAAGAACCGGATCCTGCTCAACCAATACGGCGTTCGAGTTGGTGGTCCAATTTCGGTTCCGAAGCTTTTTAACGGCAAAGACAAGGCGTTCTTCTTTCTTAATTACGAAGAGTTTCGCCTGCCCGAACAACAACTGCGCCAACGAACTGTGCTCAGCCCGCTCGCGCAACAGGGCATCTTTACGACGAGTTCCGGCGCGCAGGTGAACGTGTTGAATCTCGCGGGCGCGCACGGTTTCACGGCCACTGCCGACCCAACGATCGCCGCCCTGTTGAGTGAGATTCGCGCTTCAACCTCGCAGGGAAGCGTGTTGCCGATCGCCGGCGACCCAAACCGGCAGCAATTCAACTTCGTGGGCCAGGGCGGTCAGGATCGTTACTTCACGACCGTTCGCTTCGATTTCAATGTAACACCCAAACACGCTTTATCGAATGTTTGGAACTACCAGGAATTCGGCGGCAAGCCTGTCGACTTCCTCAACAACACCGATCCGGCGTTTCCGGGATTTCCAAACTCCGCCGGCCAGAATTCACAGCGCTGGACCAACGTCACCGCACTGCGCTCGACGCTGACGCCGAATCTGATCAACGAAGCTCGGTTTGGAATGCTTGGCGGTCTTTCAAACTTCGGTCCGATCGGTCCGGATCAGTTTGCGAACCAGGGTGGCTTCGACCTGAACCTTTTTGATCTGGGAATCACTGACGCTTCCGCGGTGCAATCGTTTCCGCAAAGAGGCGCGAGAGCATTCGGTGTGAACTTCGGTTCCAGCAAACGAAACACGCCGAGCTTCGACTTCTCTGATTCGCTGACGTGGGTCACAGGCAAACACACCTTCAACTTCGGCGGCAACTACAATCTGATCAAGACCTTTTCAGATGCAGCTAACAACGTCGTCGGCAACGTGAACTTCGGTGTTGCCGAAGGCGATCCGGCTGAAGATCTCTTCACCTCCGCTAATTTCCCGGGCGCTTCCGCAAACGACCTTGCGACCGCGGCCCAACTCTACGCTACGCTAACCGGTCGCGTGACCGCTATCGATCGAACAGCATTCCTGAACGATGGCCGGTACACGCTATTTGGTTCGCAGATTCTCAAATTCCGTCAGCCGCAGTTCGCGTTTTACGGTCAGGACTCGTGGCGCTTTCGTCCAAACGTTACGCTGAACTTTGGTCTTCGTTGGGAGCCGCAACAGCCGATCGTTGCTGAAAACGAGAACTTCGCGAAAGCGACTTTCGCAGGTTTGTTCGGTGAATCGGGTGAGGGAAATCTCTTCAAGCCAGGCACGCTGAGCGGTGGTCCGACGCAGTTAACTCCGCTCGGCATCGGAGAGAAGTTGTACAAGACGGATTGGAACAACTTCGCTCCCAGCGCAAGCGTTGCGTGGAGCCCGAACTTCCAAAGCGGTCTGCTGAATCGTCTCTTCGGTAACGCGGGCCAGAGTGTGGTTCGTGGTGGTTACTCCGTTGCTTTCGTGCGCGAAGGTCTCGGGAACATCACGCAGATCCTGTCGGGCAATCCCGGCGGTACGCTCACGTTAAGCAGTGACGTCGATGCCGATTCATTGCCGATCGGCACGTTGTTCCGCAATCGCGCAGCGCTTGCGCCGCCCGCATTCGCGGATACGCCGACTTATCCGATCACGGTCCAACCGGGCGACGTGATCGGCGGTTACGATCCGAACCTGAAGACCGGTCTGGTCCATTCGTGGAACTTTGGCGTACAGCGCGAGATTTTCAAAGACACGGTTGTCGAAGCGCGTTACGTCGGCACTCGCGGTCGTGATCTCTGGCGCCGTTATGGCCTCAACGAAGTCAACGTCCTCGAGAATGGTTTCCTGAATGAGTTTCGCCAGGCACAAGCCAATCTTAGGGCTAACCAGCTTGCCGGACGCGGTAACACGTTCGCTTTCTTTGGGGCTGGAACCGGAACGCAGCCGCTGCCGATCATGCTTGGTTTCTTTACGGGGTCGAACGCGAATGCGAACAATGCCGCAGCCTATACCGGTGTCGGACAGTTCACAAACACGACTCGGCTCACGCAATTGAATCCAAACTTTGCGAATCCGGTTGGGTTTGCGACTACGTTGCAGAACTCGTTTCTCGCGAATGGAGTGGCTGCGGGATTTCCGGGCAACTTCTTCGTGGTTAATCCAACGGTCGGTCTGCTCGGTGCGGGAAGTCAGTCAGTTACCTTAACTACGAACGATACGGACACGTGGTACGACGCGCTGCAACTCGAATTGCGTCGTCGCTTGTCTGGAGGCTTGTTGCTTCAGATGAGTTACACGTGGTCCAAGTCGTTGACGAACTTCTACGCGTCCAGTCAAAGCTCGCTCGCACAGCCGTTGACGCTGCGCAGCGATCTCAACAAGCCGCTCGAGCATTATCGTGCGCCACAGGACATCACTCACAGCTTCAAGGCCAATTGGATTTATGAATTGCCATTTGGCCGTGGCCGTTGGTTG
>DATNDM010000181.1:0-4218 GCA_035553235.1 Pyrinomonadaceae bacterium
TTACACGGCCAGGCGGGGCGCGTGTACTGAGCACGCATATTAGATCGTTGCTTCGTGTAAACACAACTATTCTCTGTAACGAGTGGCGACATGCTTGAAATTTCTCTGCGCATCTCTGCGGCCTCTGCGTTGAAACAGTCCTTCAACACAGCGAACGCGAAGGCATGCAGAGAACCGAGGAACGTCGAAAATGGGATCGTTGGTCCCAAAAGTAAGACGAACTTTTTTTGGAATCGAACTATGCCATCCTGAAACTTCGAGTAAACTCTTGTTTCCGGTCCGGCACAGCTTTGCTTCAAAAGTCAGAAATCATTGTTGGATCGGGTCAGTACAGGGAGCGGTAGCGACCTGGTCAACGATCAGCATGCGAGATTTCTAATGATTCTTGATTCTATGGTTTGACCAGGTCGCTACCGCTCCCTGTACTGACCCGATCCAAGCGCCATCCCGACTTTTGAGGCAAACCCGTCCGGCACGTTAATTGAATTGGCGCCTGCAAAAGAGCAGTTGCAACCCGTCCTGAGAATTGAGGTCAAACAATGGAAACTTTCTGGCAGGACTTTCGCTACGGCGCCCGGATGCTTCTGAAGAATCCGGGATTCACCCTCGTCGCGATCGTGACGCTCGCGCTGGGCATCGGGGCCAACACGGCTATCTTCTCAGTAGTCAACGCGGTGCTCTTGAGGCCGCTGCCTTTCTATTCTCCCGAACGCCTCTTGATGCTGGGCCAGACAGACGCCGAGGATCGCGCCAATCTCTCTCAATTCTCCTTTCGGAACTTCGCAGACCTGCGTGAGCAGTCGAAGGCCTTCGAGCGGCTGGCCGCTTACTACAACAACAGCATGACGCTGACGGGGCAGGGCGAGGCCGCGAGGTTGCGCGCCACGGTGGTTACAGCCGATCTGTTTCCACTGCTCGGGACTTCGCCCGCATTGGGTCGCACGTTTCTCCCGAAAGAGGACAACGCCGGAGGCGGAGATCAGGGCTATCCCGCGATCCTGAGTTGGGATTGCTGGCAACAACGCTTCGGCGGTGACGCCGGCGTGTTGGGCCGCACGATCAGCCTCAACGGCAGTGCCTACACGGTCGTCGGCGTGATGCCCGCGAAGTTCTCGTTCCCGGTGCAGGCGCAACCGACCGAGGTTTGGATATCGCCGGCGCGCGATGCGGACAAGACGGGCGAGGGTTCGATGATGGTCGAGCGCGGCTATCGCGGGTGGCGCGTGGTCGGGCGGCTGAAGGACGGTGCAACCATCGAACAAGCTCAAGCAGAGGCGAATGTGGTGGCGTCGAACCTCTCAGCGCATTTTCCTAACGCGAACAAGGGAGTGGGCATCAAGGTCATGCCTCTGCTCGAATGGCTGGTCGGGAATCTGCGCTTTACGCTATTGCTACTCTTCGGCACCGTGGGTGTCGTGCTGCTCATCGCGTGTTCGAACGTCGCGAACCTGCTGCTCGAGCGCGCGGTTAGTCGCCAACGAGAGATCACCGTGCGTCTCGCACTCGGCGCTTCACGTTGGCGCATCGCGCGGCAACTCGTCACGGAGAGTTTGATGCTCGCGCTCGCGGGAGGCGCGCTCGGCAGTCTGTTGGCGATGTGGGGCACAACGCTGATCGTCTCCCTGAGTCCTCAAAACATCACGCGCATCACCGAGACGACTTTGGACGTGCGCGTGCTGGTTTTTACGGCTGCGGTCTCGTTGTTGACTGGCGTGTTGTTCGGGCTCGCGCCCGCGGTAAGCATTTCGCCTGCGGGCCTGGCGGAATCGCTGAAGGAAGGCGGGCGTAGCGGTGCGGGTGGATTGCGTTCAGGACGCGCGCGCAATCTGCTGATCGTCGCGGAGGTGGCGCTCGCGCTGGTTCTGCTAGTCGGCGCGGGCCTCCTTGTGCGGACATTAGTGCGTCTGCAAAACGTGCCTTTGGGTTTCGATCCGCACAACGTCCTGACGATGATTGTCGCAGCGTCGCCCACCGCCGAGCCCGAACAGACCGGCGCGTTCTTCAGACAACTCACCGAGCGCATCAGGTCGCTGCCCGGCGTCGTCAACGCGAGCGTGACGTGGCAACTCCCGTTGAGCGGCGCGTCGGCGACCACAGGACTCGAGATCGAAGGACATCCAAACGAGCCGGGGAATTATCCGGTTGGCGTCATTCACTCGGCGGGTCCGGGTTATTTTCGCACGATGGGCATCCCCGTTCTCGCCGGACGCGACTTCACCGATCGCGACGATCTGAAGTCAGCGCCTGTCATCATCGTGAACGAGACGCTCGCGAAAAAATTCTTCCCTGCCGGCGATGCCGTCGGCAAGCACATCACACCGAGTTTTGCGACGACGGGCGGGACCGTCCCACGCGAGATCGTCGGCGTAGTCGGCGACGTGAAGCACCAGAGCTTAAAGGGCGACGCGCTGCACGAGTTCTATTTTCCGCAGGCGCAGATGCCCGTGACCTCGATGACTGTCGTCGTCCGCACGAGCATCGATCCGCACGAACTTACGAATGCGGTGCGGAAAGAGGTTCAGTCGATGGATGGGAACGCGCCGGTCTTCAGCGTGGTGACGGCGGAGGAGTACATGGCGCGCTCCGTCGCTTCCACTCGCTTCAACATGACGCTGCTCGCGGCTTTCGCGGCTGTGGCTCTGTTGCTCACTGCGGTTGGTCTGTACGGCGTCATCTCTTTTTCCGTCAGCCAGTCCACGCGCGAAATCGGCATTCGCATGGCGCTCGGCGCGCAAGCTGCCGACGTGCTCAAGCTCGTGATGGGCCAGGGCATGTTTTTGACGATCGTGGGCGTTGTTGCCGGGCTCGCAGCCGCGTTTTGGTTGACGCGATTGATGTCGAGTCTGCTCTTCGGCGTGGGCGCGACAGACGCGGTAACGTTCGCGGGTGTTTCGCTGCTGCTGTTGATCGTGGCCG
Organism: Pyrinomonadaceae bacterium; assembly: GCA_035553235.1. Taxonomy (GTDB): domain Bacteria; phylum Acidobacteriota; class Blastocatellia; order Pyrinomonadales; family Pyrinomonadaceae; genus PSRF01. The sequence continues at coordinate 2,917 of DATNDM010000181.1, forward strand.
TGCTCGCTTGTTATGTCCCGGCACGACGCGCGTCGAAGGTCGATCCGATGGTCGCGCTTCGCTATGAGTGATCACACCGGGGTCTGGTTTCAATCGTTATCCACAGATTACGCAGACCGAGGTTCTGGCATCGCTGAGTCTTTGTTCGCCGTCGCAGAGCGGTGGGCGAGTAGGGCGACTGGTAAGCCCACGAGAAGAGCGTGTCCGATGAGTTCCGTCACGAGAATGGAAAGGCGCGGGAGCGTCCCGCGCGCAGCAATTGCCGAGAGCGGTGTGACGATGTACTTCATGCCGAAATACGCCGCTATTCCGTAAAGCAAGCCGCTCACAACTGAATGACGGATCAAGACCGGCAATACGAGCGTCGCGAGATAGTAGACGGTGGCAATGCACGTGGCGACTAAAAAGTGAAGCAGGATGCCGAGCAAAAAAGTCGGTACTCCACCCGCATACGCTCCTGGTTTGCCAAGCACGCCGGCGGCCACAGTCTGGAAAATCCGCAGTAGTGGAACACCCAAAATCAGGCCGTAAAAAGTGAAAGCAAACAGCAGATCAAACAGACCAATGAGTAGACCACCTAAGGCTATCGTGTCGAGGGCACGCGGGCGTACGTTATTGTTTGTCATCGGGTCTCATTGAATTGTCTGTGCGACCCTCGCACTCGCAGGTCTCCATGGTCGAGAGCCTCTTTTCGCCACGACACATACTGCAAAGCGCGGGGGTCACACAGAGTCTTACTCAGCTGCTAGTGTGACTGCTCGCTCCGCAGATGTGAATCAATATGTGACGAGCATCGATTGCGCGTGACGTAACGCGTCAGACTGAGGATGGCTGTTTGCCGAAGCAGCGGAGTCTGTGGATCAGCGACCTAAAATTTGATGAATTCTTCGAAATGCTGCCGATAACCGCGACTAAGAGTGTAATGTGCGCCGGTGACTAGCACGACGCGGTACTCCCCTCGTCCCCAAGTCTGCACTTCCTTAACACGATTGATGTTCACGATGGTGCGTCGATGAATGCGAACAAACATCCGCGGATTGATCTGCGATTCGATGTTGTTCAGCGTGTCGCGAACCAAATGCGAAGAGTTTGCGAGACTAAGACGCACGTAGTTGCCCTGAGCTTCGATTGCATCTACATCTTCGGCGCGGACAAAGAAGAGCGTCTCACCATTCTTGATCGCGAATCGCTCCAGATACTTTGTGCCCGCCCGGAGCTCTTGCAGCATGTTGAGGATGCGCGCGGTATCTGGTTCTTTCGCGCCTTTTATGAAAACCTTGGCCTGATCGACAGCCCGTGCAA
>DATNDM010000182.1:0-3169 GCA_035553235.1 Pyrinomonadaceae bacterium
TCCAGCAAGCAACAGGTGATCAGAGTCGATTACGAAGGCGCGCCACTCGATGACGATGGCATTCGTAGTGCGATTCTCAAGCGGCTGGCGAAAGCGTTTGACGGCGCGAGTGCATTCGTCATTTCTGATTACAACTATGGCGTCGTTGATGCGCGCGGCGCGGACTTGATTCGGAAGAGTGTGAACGTGCCGGTGCTGGTCGACTCACGATTCAGACTTTCAGAGTTCACTGGTTTTACCGCGGCGACACCGAACCAGGAAGAAGTCGAGAACCTCGCCGGCGCGTCGATCTCGTCAACCGAAGATTTGGAAAGCGCAGCAAGGTCGTTGAAGGCTCGTCTCGCTCATCACGCGCTGCTCGTCACACGCGGCAGCCAGGGCATGACGTTATTGGAAGGTGAGGCGCCGCCAGTTCACATTCGTGCGGTCGGCGCACAGCAGGCGGTCGACGTTACGGGAGCTGGCGATACTGTTATCGCGACATTTGCACTCGCTCTAGCGTCCGGTGCGTCGTTCACGGAAGCAGCGCATCTCGCAAACTACGCCGGCGGGCTCGTCGTAATGAAGCGCGGCACAGCCACTGTGAGCTCCAGTGAATTAGAACATGCTATCAGACAGGATTAACAAGATTCGGCAGGATAAACAGGATCTTATTCATCTTGTAAAATCCTGTAATCCTGTCTCAACTATGTCATCAATCCTAACTCGCGAGGAACTAACGGACCGCATCGCCTCCGCTCGGACAGCCGGCGCGCGCATCGTCCTCGCTAACGGTTGCTTCGACGTGCTGCACGTCGGTCACGTCCGCTACCTCGCGGGCGCTCGCGAACTCGGCGACGTCCTCGTCGTCGGCATCAACTCAGACGAGCAGGTCGCGATCCAAAAAGGTCCCGGCCGTCCAGTCCTGCCTGCAATCGAGCGCGCCGAGATCGTCGCGTCCCTCGAATCTGTAACGTACGTCACGATTTTCGATGAACCGACAGTCGAACAACTCTTACTCACGCTCAAACCGGACGTGCACGCCAAAGGCACAGACTACACGACCGACACCGTGCCCGAACGTGACGTGGTACGATCTTACGGCGGTCAGGTCGCGATCGTCGGCGATCCAAAAGATCATTCGACCTCCGCGATCATCGAACGACTCGGAGGTGCTACTTGAGTAAATTCTATCGCCTGAGTTTGAGCATCTTGCTATTGCTCCTCGCCGCCACTCCCGTAATAACGCAACGCAACGCGCGGTTCGATCCCGACGGCTCCTTCTGGCTTAAGGACGGCACCACACCGCCAACCGAATTCTCGGATTTCGGCGCCATTAATTTGAACGCGAAGCGACTACGCCGGCTTCCCTCACCCGGGCTGCAATTGAATAACGGCGCCACGTATCGCTTCAAAACTCTGAACGTCAAACCCGACAACCTCACCTTTACAACGATGACGCTGCGCGGAGTGTCTTACAGTTTCGCCGGAAAGTTTTTAAAAGGCGGCGTTTATGCTGCGGGTGATTTAGACAGTGAAACTCCGGTGCTCGAAGGCACGCTCACAAAGTTTCGCGACGGCAAGAAGGTCGCTGAAGCGAATCTGAAGCTCGTTTATTTTGGCGGTACATGAGAATTCTGATCGTAAAGCTCGGCAGTATTGGCGACATAGTTCACACTTTGCCCGCCCTCGCCGCATTGCGTGGCGCGATGCCGCAAGCCGAAATCTCGTGGGTGGTCGAACGGCGATCAGCAGAAATTTTGCGAGACAACCCGCTTTTAGATCGCCTCATCGAAGTCGACACGAAGGCGCTGAGGCGTGGGCTGATGTCTGGGGAGACGCTGCGGGCACCGCGCCAGCAGTTACGTCGGTTACGCGCCTCGGCCTTCGATGTAGCTTTAGATTTTCAGGGACTTCTTAAGTCCGCTTCAATCGCGCGCCTTTCGGGCGCGCGTCGCGTTTTTGGATACTCTCGCTCCGGATTGCGCGAACCCGCCAGCGCGCTTCTCTTGTCAAAGACAGTCGCAGTTCCAAAACAAGTACACGTCATCCGAAAATCCTTGCTCTTGCTCGAAGGCGCTTTAGGTGTTCCGGTACCGCAGGAATTTTCATTCACCATCAACACGACTGCGAGCCACGAGGCTGAAGCTGAAGCAGCAGCCGCGACGACTGGCGGCAAGTATGCGATTCTCAATCCGGGCGGCGGCTGGTGGACGAAGCTGTGGAATGTCGAGCGCTTTGGCAAACTGGCTGACCTCTTGTGGTCCAGTTACGGTATTTCGTCTTTAGTTACTTACGGGCCGGGCGAAGAGGCATTGGCCGAAGGTGTGCGCCAAGCCTCTGTCTCGGGAAAAGCGCAGCCGGTCAGTCTCTCGTTGAAGGGGTTTTATTCCCTCGCGCGTGGGGCTAAAGTTTACGTCGGCGGCGACACGGGTCCGACGCATATCGCAGTCGCTGCAAGCACGCCGATTGTCGGACTCTTTGGACCGACGGAGTGGTGGCGAAACGGCAGTCCGCGTCCGGAAGATATCTGCGTCGAACGGATGGATATCGATTGTCGTGTAGACTGCCACCGCCGTTCGTGTTCAAAATGGATCTGCATGGATATTGAAGTCGGGCGAGTGATGGAAGCTGTCGACCGAAGACTTGTTAACCACAGATTGCACAGATTGGACAGGCTTTGCACAAAAAGTACCGATTATTGATTTCTCTGCGCAATCTCTGCGTTCTCTGCGTCTCTGCGGTTAACTAATTCATAGCAATAACTCACCGCAGAGACGCAGAGAACGCCGAGATTGCGCAGAGAAGAGCGATGTCGCGAGTTGTTGTGCAAAGCCGATTAGATGAACAGTCTGCGTTATCTGTGGATAAGGAAGTAATGACTCGAAGAGGCGGAACATGGATTCAGCGTTGGCGCGTGCCGCTCGGATTCTTGTGCGGCGCGGCGTTCATCTTTTTCGCGCGCCCAACGCCACGCGCTTTACTGATCGGCGCCTCAGTGTCGTTACTAGGTCTCGCGTTGCGCGCCTGGGCCGCCGGCCACATCCGAAAAAATGCACAGCTCGCCACTTCCGGCCCATACGCCTTCACACGCAATCCGCTCTATCTCGGCAGTTTCTTACTCGGGCTCGGCTTCACAATCGCGTCAGGTCGATTAGTGCTGGGCCTGCTCTTCGCAGCTCTTTTTCTT
>DATNDM010000183.1:0-3575 GCA_035553235.1 Pyrinomonadaceae bacterium
GGGCGAGTGCGCGGTGTGTCTTTCGCACTGACGAGCACCTGCTGCGGTGTTTCGGTTGCTGCGACTGAACTGTTAGCCGCAACGGTTGACGTGTCGATATCAGAAACTTTGAAACCGTTCTTTTCAGCGAGCGCATTCGCAAACACGTGGACGCCATTATCGACTGCTTCCACGAAACGACCATCAGTCAATGGACCGCTCATGCGATAAGCCATCTCGCCCAGGATGCCGTCGGGCAGCGCAGTTTGCGCCGTGCGACTGAATTGTGTAAACGACGATTTCGATGCTGTGCAAATGACGAGCAGCAGCGTCTTGCTGCGAGTGTTCTTGGCCCCGATGTCCCAATCACGAGCGAGTTGTTGTGAGAAAGCAGAAATGGTCTGCGCGCCGGTGGTGTCAACGACCGCGACGTAGAGTTCGACGTTGCTCTTGTCCTTGAGCCCGCTGAGCAGATTCTCGAGCCGGCTCTTCGTGTCGGCGTCGATCACGTTGGCAAAATCACTGACGTGACTACTCGGCGCGGGCAGTTTTTGTGACTGCGCAAACGGGTTTGCGTTAATCAGCAGGAACAGCCCAACCGCTGGGATTACGGTCAAGAGGCGTGCGCTGGCTCGAAACGATCGGGTCATTGTTGGTATGTTCCGCATCTGGGATTGTGGGGGACGATTCAGGCGCTCATGATACCATCGGCGAACGAATATGGGCGAACTTGATGAGGCTTGGGCAGCAGCATTGTCGGAGGCGGAGCGCAGGGCTCGGCTGGCAGGGCGCGCCGAGGTGGCCGAGTATCTTGCGCTGAAGAACTCGAACGACTTGCTCCGCACAGCGGGCATTGATTGGCTGCTGACTGAGTTCACGGTCCTGGCTGGTGAAGCAAATCGTGGGGGCGCGAGTATTCAGATCGCTAAACAGGAAGGGCACCGCTTTGCGGCGGGTACGTCGACGATGGTCGGGCACCTGCTCACGCTCACGAATGGCGTGCGGACTTTATATGTAGAAGCGGGCTGGCCCAGGACGCCGCGCGACGGCATCGTGCGTGGTGGCGGGTTGGCGGCGGCGAACATTCGCCATCTCGGGATCAAGCGTGCGAATGAGGAGTTGCTACTGACTCGGGCTCAAACGGGCGGCCCTACGTGGAAGTCTATCGAAAAAAGTTATTCCCTCATCGAGGCTGATATCCGGCGGCACCTTGCAATACTTTTAGATCAACGTCACTAAGAGCATTTCACGCAAAGACGCAAAGGAGCAAAGTTGCCGCCTTTGCGTTACTTTGCGCCTTTGCGTGAAAACCGGCTTTGACGTTTTCGTTCGTCCTTGCACCTTTTCGCGTTTCAATCCTCAAAACTCTTCGATTTTTCCGCGATTTCCGCACGGGCACAGCGCTTGCCAAAACACTGGGCAACGACATCGGGTACACGCGTTGAAGTCGGCCCGAGGGATTACTGAGGAGAAGAATTCAAATGACTAACCGGCACACACTGAAGTTTTCAATTTTCGCTGCGGCAATCCTGGCGCTTGCTTTGCCCGCCGCAGCCTCGGCCCAGTACGGACGTTACCCACAGGATGATCGCTATCCTGATAATCGCGGCTACGGTCGCTACGATGATCGCGGACTCAAAGACTCCGTACAGCGACTCGATCGTCTCGCGAAAGATTTTGAGCGTGACATGGACCGCGCGCTCGATCACAGCCGAGTCAACGGCTCAAACCGCGAGGATCAAATCAACAACCAGGTCCACCAGTTTCGCGATGCTGTCGGCGATCTGAAGTCGCGCGTTGGCAATGGTCGCGACTTGAATCGCAGCGCGAACGAAGCTCAAAGAGTATTAAATGAAGCCAACGATATCGATCGCTTCGCGCGTCGTGGATTTGATGGCCGCACGAGTTCAGAGTGGTCACAGATTCAGCAGGAGCTGCGCTACATCAGCAACGTCTACGGCTTCGGATATGGCGGTGGTTATGGACGTGATCGCGATGACGACTGGCGTCGTGACCGCAACGACCGCAACAACAACAATCGCAACAACGATTGGTGGAGACGAATTCCATTCCCTCGGTACTAACCCGCATGTGATTTCCGCTGGTATTCTGCCTGTCTACCCTGCCAAAGGCCTCGGCTCCAGACGCCGGGGCCTTTATCTTTTCAATCCTGTAATCCTGTCTGAAACTCGTCTAAGATACGCGTACTCATGCCCGGCACCTTGTATCTCGTCGCCACTCCCATCGGCAATCTCGCAGATATCACGCACCGCGCGCTTCAAGTCCTCAACGACGTCGATCTGATCGCCTGTGAAGACACGCGCCACACGCACAAGTTACTCAGTCACTACGGCATCACAACCAAGACGATCAGCTATCACGAACACAACGAACAGCAACGCGCGACGGATCTGATCGAGCGACTGAAGCAGGGAACGAACATCGCCGTCGTTTCCGATGCGGGGACACCGTCGATCAGCGATCCGGGTTTTAGACTGGTCCGCGCCGCGATCGAGAACGAGATCACGATTGTTCGGGTGCCTGGGCCAAGCGCACTCATCACCGCATTGATAGCAGCGGGTTTACAGACGGATGAGTTTTTCTTCGCTGGATTTTTACCGTCGCGCACAAATGCACGCCGTGCTCGCTTAAGCGAGTTGCAATCGGTGCCGGGCACGTTGATCTTTTACGAAGCACCACATCGACTGGCGGAAACGTTGAAAGATGCTTACGAGATACTCGGCGAGCGTGAGGCGGTCATCGCAAGGGAACTCACGAAGTTACACGAAGAGATCAGGCGTGGACGACTAAGCGCATTAACCGCGGATTACGCGGATCGAAAGCAGGATCTTCGCGGAGAGATCGTGGTATTGATCGATCGCAACGTCATCGAGGTCCCGGTTAAGAACGAAAAGACTGTCGTGGCGCTCGTCGAGCAATTCGAGCAAGCTGGCCTGGACCACCGCGCGGCCCTCAAAAAAGCGGCGCGTGAGCTTGGTCTCTCACGCGCCGAAGCATATCGAAAACTACTCGCAGAACGCTCTGATCCGCGTTAATCCCAAAAATCCATCTAATCCGTGTTTCCACTGATCTGAGCCGGCAACGGCTTGTCGACTTTTATGCGCGCGGGCCGCGTCCCAATCTCCCACAACGTCATATAAATCGTGCGCGTGATCTTCTCCATCTTCTCGTAATCGATCTTGTCCGGCGAATCACCAGCCTGATGATAATCCTCGTGCACGCCGTCAAAGAAGAAAATGATCGGAATCCCCTTGCGCGCATAGTTGTAATGATCGCTGCGATAGAAGAACCGGTTCGGGTCCTTCGGATCGTCGTACTTCGTATCAAACGTGAGGTTCAAGAACGATTTGTTCACGCTGTTGACGATTTCTCCCAGCTCGGTGCTCATCATGGTCGAGCCGATCACGTAAACGCCATTTGGTCCAGTCAACTCGGCATTGCGCGGATTCGTGTCGCCTTCTTTTTTACTGCGACCGATCATGTCGATGTTGAGCTGCGCCACGATCTGATTGAGCGGCACGGTCGGATACTCCGTGAAATAACGCGAGCCCCACAATCCTTTCTCCTCGCCGCAG
>DATNDM010000184.1:0-6224 GCA_035553235.1 Pyrinomonadaceae bacterium
GGTGTCGGACGCTCAGTGTCCGCCGGAGTCCTGCAACCATAGCGACTTCAATGTCGTTTCTCGACCGCTTCCGTAAACGCACCGAAGACGAAGCCTCACGAATCGCACGTCTCTCGAAGACCGGCCGCATGGTCGACGGGAAGATCATCGATGCCATTTCTGATCACAACGGTCTGATTCTTCAGGTCAGTTACACGTATGAGATTGCGGGAGTGCAATACGAATCCTCACAGGCCCTGAGCGAGCTTCAGCAACAACGCCCCCACGATTACGCTCCCGGGAAAGCGATCGTTGTGCGTTACGAACCACGCAGACCAGCGAATTCGATTGTGGTTTAGCCAGCGGTGTAATCCGTGTTCATCCGTGGCTGATTTATACTGACGTTTCATGTTTCGCAAAGTCTTAATCGCTAACCGAGGCGAAATCGCCGTCCGCATCATTCGTGCCTGTCGTGAACTCGGCGTCAGGTCGGTCGCGATCTATTCCGAGCCCGACGTCGAGGGTTTGCACGTGCGCATGGCTGACGAAGCAGTCTGCGTTGGTCCCGCCGCATCGGCTCAGAGCTACTTGAAGATCGACGCGATCGTCGCCGCCGCGAAGGCAGTCAACGCCGAAGCCATTCATCCTGGCTACGGATTTCTTTCCGAGAGCGCGGAGTTTGTACGCGCCGTGACCGCAGCGGGACTGACGTTCATCGGTCCGTCCGCCGAAGCGATGGAAGTCATGGGATCGAAGACGAGCGCACGCCGCGCGGCAGTCGAAGCCGGCGTGCCGATCGTTCCCGGAACTGTCGAGCCGTTAACTTCATTCGAGGAAGCAAGCGCGACGGCGGAGAAGTTTGGCTATCCGGTGATGTTAAAGGCGGCGGCGGGCGGCGGCGGCAAAGGTATGCGACTCGTCACCGCCAGCGCCGATCTGCGATCCGCGTTTGAAACTGCTCAGACCGAAGCCGCGGCGGCGTTTAGCGACTCATCGCTGTATCTCGAAAAAGCCGTCGAGCGTCCACGGCACATTGAGATACAGATATTTGGCGACACGCACGGCAACGTGGTCCATCTCGGCGAGCGCGAGTGTTCGATTCAGCGTCGCCATCAGAAAGTCATCGAGGAGTGTCCGTCGCCGATCGATGACCCCGAGCTGCGGCATCGCATGGGCGAGGCGGCGGTGAAGATCGGTCGCGCAGTGAACTACACGGGCGCGGGCACGGTCGAGTTTCTCGTTGCCGACGCGACTCACGAGTTCTACTTTCTCGAGATGAACACGCGTCTACAGGTCGAGCATCCCGTAACAGAGCTTGTGACCGGTCGAGATCTCGTGCGCGAACAGTTTCTGGTTGCGACTGGCGAGCGTCTGTCGTTCACGCAGGACGAGATTGACTGGCGCGGTCATGCGATCGAGTGCCGCGTCTACGCGGAGGACCCGGCAAACAATTTCTTTCCGAGTCCGGGTACGATCAGGCATCTTCAGGAGCCTGCGGGACCGGGCGTCAGGATCGATAGCGGCGTCACGCGTTTGTCTGAAGTGTCGATTCACTACGATCCGATGATCGCGAAGCTCGCCGTTTGGGGACGCACGCGCGACGAGGCGATCGATCGTCTGAAGCGCGCGCTCGACGAATACGAAGTGTCAGGGATCACGACGACGCTGCCGTTCTTTCGATCAGTCGTCCGTGACGAGGAGTTCATCTCCGCACGGCTCGATACCGGTTTTATAGCTCGGTTCAACGAGCGCCACGCGGCGAGTGAAGTTGAGTCAAGACAGGTCGAAAGTGATCTCGCAGCGATAGCGGCAGCGCTCGGTTACGCGCTGCGGCAACAACGATCCGCACCATCAGTCAAACACACGAACAATCGCTGGAAGATGGCTTGGAGGAAGTCGTGAAACTCAAAGCTATCACCGGCGAGCGTGAAGAGGAGCTGCTGCTGAAACTCGAAGGCGGGCGAGTGTTGGCTGAGATTGGCGACCGCGTCTATAACCTCGACGTGCGTGAGACGGGGCCGGATAGTTACTTGTTTTTCCTGAACACGAACGTGCATGAGTGTCGCGTGAGTGAGGGCGCTGGTGCGAAAAATACTTTTGACGTCAGCGTTCATGGGCATAGTTACGAAGTAACGATCGTCGATCCCAAGCGATTGCGCAGCGGTCAGAACTCGGATCGACATCATCAAGGCGTCGCGGAGATCGTCGCGCAGATGCCGGGGAAGGTCGTACGCGTGCAAATCGAGGCAGGCGCGGCGGTGGAAAAAGGCGCGGGCATCGTGGTGGTGGAAGCGATGAAGATGCAAAACGAGATGAAGTCGCCGCGCGCGGGCGTCGTGGTGTCGATCAACGTGAAGCCCGGCGACACCGTAAACGCGGGCGACGTCCTTGCTGTGATTGACTAGTACACACAAGGCACAAAAAGCACATAAGTGTTTTCCGACTGAGCGCCTCGACTGAGTTAGATCTGGTTTTCACTTTTTTGTTTTTTGTGCCTTTTTGTGGCTAAAAAAGATGCGAATTTTATTGTGGGATATTGATGGGACGCTGATCCGCTCGACCATGCCCGGCGGCTACAAGGTGTACACGATTCCGGTGCTCGAGGAGATCTTCGGCACCGCGGGCCGACTTGCGGACATGCAAGTATCAGGCATGACCGATTTGCAGATCGTGTTTGAAGCACTCAATGATGCAGGCATCACGCAGGAACAGATCCTCGCGCGCGCCGACGTGCTGGTCGCGCGTTTGACGGACGAAGCAAGACGAGTGACAGGTAATGGTGTGAAGTTTTTCGAGCTGCTGCCCGGCGTACGCGAGACGTTGGCAGCTCTGGCGGCGCACCCGCGTTACCAGTCAGCGCTCGTGACGGGCAACATCAAGCCGATGGCCCAGCTCAAGATGGAATTAGTCGGGTTGGACCACTTCTTCACGCTGCCGGGTGCTTTCGGCGACGAGTCGCACAATCGACGCGATCTGCCCGCGCGCGCGGCAGAACGAATTCGCAAGCACCTGCAAATGGATCTCGCGCCGGAACAGTTCATCGTCATCGGCGACACGCCCAACGACATCGACTGCGCTCGTCATTTCGGCGCCCGCGCCGTCGCCGTCGGCACCGGCCGTTTCTACTCCAACGAAGAGATCCTCACACACAAACCAGACAAATTCCTGCCGGATTTAAGCGACGTCGATCTGGTTATCAACACGCTCAGTGAGTTGTGACGGCCGGATAGGCGTATAACTTCTCCTCCGTCCGGCTGAATGAGACAACTTCTGACTTGGGGAACGTAAAAGTCTGTTTACCGGCTTTCAGGAAATAGTGATCTCCCACCTTTGACAAGACCTCGAGATCGCACAGCTTTCGCGTGTCACACATCGGCACCCGCAGTTCGTTTGCGATTTGAGTGCCTTTCTCCGTAAGAAGCATGCTGACGTTTGCCTCTCCGCCCAGGCCGTAATAGCCCATCAGGCGAAACGATAATGACGAGTAATTATCAGCAGTGAACAAGAGCAGGCCGGCGGCCATCAGCGCAGCCACAATCGCCTGCCGTGCATGAAAGCGATGGCGCAGAGTGACAACCTGCGCAGTAACGCAAACCGCTGAGGTGCATAGAACAGTGAGAACGAAAAAGTTCCACGGATCCGTCGGACTTCCCGCGAGCCGGTAAACGAGATACATCGATATCTGATTCAAAAAGACCGACAGCGTGAACCAGGAAGAAAGTTTAATTTTTTGTCTCTGTAAAAGTTTTGCGTCGCAGTGAATCGAAGGATCGTTCGCGTTGTTGTTGCCATTGTGGGTAGCGTTGGCCGCATCGTTTGTAATGATCTCAGCTACTCCGGTTAATTGCTGGGAATTGTCTGTAAGTTTCCGCTCGTTGTTGTCGACCTTTGCGACCAAACGGGATTTTTTTCTAAATAGAACCCTCATCCCGCCGTGTGTCAGCAGCAACAGAGCAATCGCAGATGTCCAGTAGATAGTCCCACCGAAGATTAAAGCGATGTGCGAAAGCACGAGCACTCCGAGAAACGGTAAAGCAAGATACACCGCGATCGAGCGAACGCATAACTCCGTGTTGCTTTCTTTGGTCGTTAGATCGCTGCCGGGTGCCGCGTAAGAAAAGTCGAGGTAACAATCGTAAACAATAGTCTCCGACCATATCACTCCCGGAAAGTAGAGAGATATCGTCAACAATAACCCGACAACACCACCGACAATCGATCCGATAAACAAGTAGATGAGCACAGCCTTCCATTCAATGTCAGGCAAGTAACCAATGCGGGCGTAATAGAGCGCCATTATGCCGCCGCCGACCGCGAAAAAGATGAGCCAAACGGCGAGTGTGGTATTTGCTGCTAATAATTTGTCGATGCCGCTCGCGGGTGGCGCGGGCTCATTTTGAGCAACAGCGCCGTTCTGGGAGATTGTTAATTTGTCTGTGGGAGTGGAGATGGTAAATGTTTGCATTGGACTTCACCTACAGAGGGTTCGAGGAGCTGGTTATTGCAGTTACGAGGCGGGCGGAACGATATTACAGGCGCTCGCAGACGTCAATACGTCAATACGATTTTGCCCGAAAGCCCCTATCGAACTTCTTCTCTGTGCCACCTCTGTGTTCTCTGTGCCTCTGTGGTTAAGGGAATTGTTCGTAAAGACAACCCACAGAGACACAGAGAACACAGAGGATGCACAGAGAAATCAGACTTTTCGGGCAAAGCCCGTCAATACTGATGCGTCAAATTCGGTGGAAGCCTTTGAGAATGTCGCGGGTGCTTAGCCGCAGGATAACCGGGCGGCCGTGGGGACAGGTCGTGGGTGAGGAGGTTTGTAGTAGGCGATCGATCAGCCAGCGCATCTTTTCGGGCGCGAGAGGCATGTTGACTTTGATGGCCGCGTGACAGGCGAGCGAAGCGGCGATTTCGTCCCGCATTGTTTCGGGGGCGCTCGTTTTCTTTTCCGCGTCGACTGTATCCAACAACTCGAAGAGCATGTTGCGCGCTTCCGCCGCGGGCAGGTCCGCGGGCACGGCCCTGATCGCCACCGTGCGTCCCGATAGTAGCATTAACTCAAAGCCGTACTTTTCGAGTTCAGGTAAGAGATCGTCAAACACCGCCGTCTGAGCGGGCGTCAGATCAAAGGTCTCAGGCACGAGCATCTGCTGCGAATCGGTGCGTCGCTCGGCTTCCAACGCCCGATACTTGTCGAAGAGTATGCGCTCGTGCGCGACGTGCTGATCGATCAACAGCAATCCCTGATCGTCAGTCGCGATGATGAAACTCTCATCGAGTTGGCCAAGGGGGCGGATGTTGATTGAAAGCGATTCAGCGGTGACGGCGCGGGCAATCTTGTCCGCTGAATTCAGGGGGGGTAGGGACGCGGATTGTACGGATTGGGGCACGGATCGGAGCATGATTTCGATGTCGCGCGCGATCTCGTCGCCGGACGGTTCCACCGGTGCGCTTGGTGGTGGAGGAGGTGTTGGAACGAATTCGATTCTGGGCTGAGGTGCGATTGAAGTGACTGCGGCAGTCGCCATCATTGTGGGCGGCTCGGGTGGCGGAACGTAGCTCGCACTCGCCAGTGCGGCGCGCACGGCCTCGCGCACCGCATCCGCAACTGCGGCCTGTCGTCGGAAACGCACTTCCGTCTTCGCCGGATGCACGTTCACGTCAACTTCGTCGAGCGGCGTCTCGATGAACAACAGCGCCGCCGGATAAACGCCGTAGGGCAAGATCGATCGATACGCTTCCGAGAGCGCGCGTCCGATCATTCGATCGCGCACGAAGCGCCGGTTAACAAACAAATACTGTGAATCGCGCGACGTCCGCCGGTCGCGCGGCGCCGAAACAAACCCCGTGACGCGCGCAAACTCCGGCTCGCCACTATCAACCGCGAGCAAGTTCTTCAAAAAATCCTCGCCGAATATCTGGTAAGCGCGTTCGCGCAGGTCCTTCGCGGGCGCCGTGCGCACGACTTCCCTGCCGTTGTTCACGAAGGTGAACGCGATCTCAGGGTGCGCCAACGCGTAATGCGTGACGAGGTTGGTGAGGTGATAAGTTTCAGTCGCTTCCGACCGCAGAAACTTTCGGCGCGCGGGAATGTTGAAAAACAGATCGCGGACGATGATCGTGGTGCCGCGCGGATGCGCAGCGTCTTTGACGTCGCGCATGCGGCCGCCGTCGATCGTGACGCGCGTCGCGGCACTGGCTCCTTCAAGGCACGTCGTCAACTCGACTTTCGCAACAGA
>DATNDM010000185.1:0-3642 GCA_035553235.1 Pyrinomonadaceae bacterium
CACCCCACACTCGCAACACCTCTGGTTACTCGCCGCGCCGCACGAAGCCGACTCCGCTGACGAGATCGAACCGCAGCATATCTTCGAAGTGCTGGAAAAACTGCGCGAGCACTACGACTACGTCGTCCTCGATCCGCAGCACACGTTCGATTCGATCACGCTCGCCGCGTTGGACCAGTCAGACGAGATCGTTCTGATCCTGACGCTCGACATTCCCGCGATTCGCAGTACGCAAAGAGCACTCGAAATTTTCGATCGACTCGGCTATCCGCGTAAGAAAGTCCGCATCGTCGTGAACCGTTGGAGCAAGCAGATCGATCTCGATCTCAGGCAAGTCGAAAAGTTTCTGGGCGAGCCGGTGGTTGGCTTTGTGCCCAGTGACTACCAGACAGCGGTCGGATCGATCAATCTCGGCACACCGCTCGTTCAGGCTGAGCCGACTTCAAAGATCGCACTGGAGATTCGTCGGATCGCGCAGCAGATGTCGCTTGGTCTCGCGCCGATCGACGAACACAAGCAACGCCGTCCTTTCTGGGCCTCGCTACTGAAGAAGCAGTCGGCCCAACCAAATTTCAAACTTCAAACCTCGATGGAAAAGGTCTAACAAGCGGCAGCCCCGCGGATAACAAAACATCATGGCACTACGTGAAAGATTAATCGGCAACAATAACACTAACGTTCCGGGCGCGGTTGCGGACGGAACCGGCCAGCATTCGTTTCAGGAGATGAAGTCGCGTCTCCACCGGACACTTATCAACCGGATGGACCTGACGAAGCTGCAAACACTGACTCCCGAACAGGTCCATGCGGAAGTTTCGCGCCTGGCCGAGGCCGTGTTGGCCCAGGAAGCGATGCCGCTGTCTGTGTCGGAGCGCGATCGGCTGGTCAGCGACGTTCAGCATGAGCTCTTCGGACTCGGACCACTCGAGCCCTTGCTCAAGGATCCGACGATCTCAGACATCCTCGTCAACAAACACGACACGATTTACATCGAACGCCGCGGCAAGATCGAGCGCACCAACGTCACGTTCAAAGATGACGAGCACCTGATGCGCGTGATCGAACGAATCGTTTCGTCAGTCGGGCGCCGCATCGACGAGTCGTCGCCGATGGTCGACGCGCGTTTGCAGGACGGTTCGCGCGTCAACGCGATCATTCCGCCGCTCGCGATCGATGGACCAGTAGTTTCGATTCGCCGCTTCGGGTCCGATCCGCTGAAGATGTCGATGCTCATCGACTACAAAGCGCTGACCAAAGACATCGCCGACATGTTGCAGATGGTCGTGCACGCGCGCCTGAACGTTTTGATTTCGGGAGGTACGGGCGCCGGCAAAACGACCTTGCTCAACGCGCTTTCAGCATTCATTCCTGAGAACGAGCGCATCGTCACGATTGAAGACTCGGCCGAATTACAGCTCCAACAGCCGCACACAGTTCGTCTCGAAACACGACCACCGAACATCGAAGGTCGCGGTGAAGTCACACAGCGCGATCTCGTCAAGAACGCGCTTCGTATGCGTCCCGATCGCATCGTGATCGGCGAGGTCCGTGGCGGTGAAGCTATCGACATGCTTCAGGCGATGAACACTGGTCACGACGGCTCGTTGACCACCATTCACGCGAACACACCGCGCGATGCGTTGTCGAGACTCGAAACGATGATCCAGATGACGGGTATGCGCTTGTCGGACCGCGCGATGCGTCAGCAAATCGCGGCGGCGATCAATCTCGTGGTCCAGGTCGCGCGCATGTCAGACGGCTCACGCCGCGTTACGTCGATTTCTGAAATTACGGGCATGGAAGGCGAGACGATCACCATGCAGGAGATCTTCCAATACGAGAGAACCGGCGTCGATTCGCAGGGCGTGGTGCTTGGACGCTTCCGCCCGACCGGAATTCGCCCGCGCTTCGCCGAACGGTTGAAAGCCTGCGGTATGCAGTTGCCGCGCGTCTTCTTCGAGGAGATGTAATCCGATGATCATATCGTTTCTGGTATTCGTGTTTGCGTTGTTCCTCGTGCTGGGCTCGTACCTGCTGGCTACACACGGCACCGATCAGAAGCGTGCGCGTTTGCAGAAGAGGCTTTCCGAGGCGCTGCTTCATTCGGCGAACACTGAAGACGTCGACGTAGTGCTCGCTCGCAACGAGATGATGAGCGAGATTCCGTGGGTCAACCGCACGCTCATCAACGTGCAGGCTGCGTTGCAGTTGAAACGCATGTTGGACCAGGCGGACCTGCACATCACGCCTTCACGCCTGTTGATGTTCTCGTTCATGTCCGGAATGCTGGGCGCGCTCGCGGCGTCAGTGTTGACCGTCTTCATTCCGATCATGATTCTCGCGGGCTTGATTTGCGCCGCGATTCCACTCGTGCACGTTTGGTGGAAACGGAAGAGACGTTTTGATGCGTTTCTCTATCACCTGCCGGATGCCCTCGACTTGATGAGCCGCGCGCTGAGCGCCGGTCACGCATTTTCAGAATCGCTGCAGATGGTTTCGATGGAGATGCCTGAGCCAATCGCGACCGAGTTTCGCAAAGCTTATGAAGAACAGAACCTTGGTCTTTCAGTGAAGCTAGCGCTCGAAAATCTGACGCAGAGAATTCCGCTGCTGGATCTGAAGCTGTGCGTGACGGCGATCATGATTCAACGCGAAACGGGCGGTAACCTTGCGGAGATCCTCGAGAAAGTTGCGTACACGATTCGTGAACGCTTCCGCATCATGGGTGATCTGAAGACGTTGACGACGAGCTCGCGCATGTCTGCGTGGCTGCTGTGCGCGTTGCCGATCTTCGTCGCGCTCGCAGTAACCGTCATGAACCCGGATTACATGAGCGTGCTCTGGAAAGATCCGCGCGGTCACTACCTGATCGCCGCGGCGATGACGATGCAAATCACGGGTATGCTCATTGTGAGAAAGATCCTGAAGATCAAAATTTAAGGTGGCGACCTAATTGAAATTCTTCTCTGTGCAACCTCTGTGTTCTCTGTGCCTCTGTGGTGATTTTGCAGGCAGCTTTTTACCACAGAGACACAGAGAACACAGAGCTTGCACAGAGAAGGTCACACCAAGGCACTACCAACTTAGCCACTGACTGCACGGGTTACGCTGATGCTAATCATAATCGCCATCTCCACTTTCGTATGCATCTCGCTCGGAATGCTGGGCGTTTACTGGCTGCTCTACAAACCGCAGAGTGCGGCCACTGAAAGGCTGCGCCGGCTCGGTGGTAAAGAGGGCGGCATTGCGACGGCCAATGCGCAAGGCGTGGTAGTTGCCGATGACAATGCGGCTTCGGACATCGCGCAGCGTCTCGCGAACCCGCTGAACAAGCTGTTGCCGCCGTCAGCGACCGAAGCGAAGAACCTGCAAAAGAAACTGATGCACGCGGGCTTCCGTTCACAGGAAGCGCCGATCATCTATCGCGCGATTCAACTCGTCTCGATGGCGGGTTTGCCGCTGCTCGTGGCGGGCACTTGCGCCATCATGGCGCGTCCACTCGGAAGCGCGCTCGTCTATATCATCATCGCGTTCGTCGTTGGTTTTATCCTGCCGCGTTTCTTCCTCGGCCGAATCACCAACAACCGTCAGCGTGAATTGCGTTGGGGGCTCGCTGATGCTCTCGACCTGATGGTCGTGTCT
>DATNDM010000186.1:0-6865 GCA_035553235.1 Pyrinomonadaceae bacterium
GGCGGAAGCTCACGAATCACTCGCCGATTTCTTCTGGGTGCGGCGCGACAATATGAGCTGGGGCGTCGCCTGGCCGCATTACCAACAAGCGCTCGACTGGTGGGCCGGACAGCGCGACATCAACCGCGCCCGCGATCGTTATCTCAAGATAATCTTCCGCGCCGCGTACCCGCCTCGACCGAACGAAGCTTTCTACTACACTTACTACGGCAATACGATCCCACTCGACATCCTCGAAAACGCACTCAAGATCGCGACTTCCCCAAACGACATCTCACACCTGAACTTTCTGCTCGCGATGACGATGCGTTACACAGGTGGCACTTACAACTCGCGCTATCGCGTGCCCGATCAGTTTGAAGAAGCACTCAAAGCCGGCAAACAATCAGAGTGGTACGACGACGCGCTTTATTACTACGCGCAGTGGATGAGCAACTATGGCACCCTTCGTCAGCTCGAAGACGGCCAGGTCCAAGAGGAACCTGACTACGAAAAAGCACTCGAGCTTTATCGTCGTCTCATCCGGGAGTTTCCGAAAGGTGAGACTCGTTACTACGACGACGCACAGCAACAGATCAAAGGCATCATTGAGCCATCGCTCTCAGTCAGCGTCTCGAACATTTTTCTTCCCGACTCGGAGCTTCAGTTTGTTCTGAGTACTCGCAACGTGCGGCGCGTCGATCTCGCACTTTATAAATTCGACATGACACGCGACGTGCGGTTCATCGCGTCCGAGGATGCAGAGGACGGCGAAGGCGAGTCAGAACCGTGGATCCAGCGCATCCCGACTGCCGGCCGTGCGCCTGTGAAAACCTGGTCCAAAAACATCAACGACAGCGAGAGGCATAAACCTTTCGCGGAAGAGAGCCGGATCGAAGGCAAGCTGCCCGTCGGCGCCTATTTGCTCGAAGCAAAGAGCGGTTCGCTGTCGGCGCGCGAGATCCTGCTCGTTTCGGATGCGACCGTCGTCCTGAAGTCATCAACCACGCAGGCGCTCGTGTATTTCACTGACGCCATCACGAGTGCGCCAATCGCAAACGCGAGCGTCGCGCTTTGGGAAAGTTACTACGTGGACAATCGTTGGCGCTGGCATCGTCTGCGGCAGACGACTGATGCCAACGGACTCGCACGCTTTCCTTTGAAAAGCAGCTCTAACAATCGAAACCTCTTCGCCACGGCGGCTCTCAACGATCGCCAGGCGTTCGCGGCGGGTTATGCCTACACAACGGACCACAGCGACGGCTGGCGCATCTACGCGTTCACCGATCGTCCTGCTTATCGTCCGAAAGAAACGCTGCAATGGAAGTTCATCGCGCGGCAAGCGAAGGGCGGGGCCTATTCCACTCCGGCAAATCAGATCGTCGAATACGCCATTTACGATCCGCGCGGTTCGAAAGTCAGTTCGGGCAAAGCGACACTGAACGCTTTTGGTAGTGCATTCGGCTCGCTCGAGCTCGGCGAGCAACTCCCGCTCGGCGAATACAACATCACGTTTTGGGACGAGGGACTCAAACAGCAGATCGGAAGCGCAAAACTGTTTCGACTCGAAGAATACAAACTGCCTGAGTTCAAAGTTCAGGTGAAGACGCCCGAACAGGATGGCAAGAAGAAGGCGTTTCGCTTAGGTGAGCAAGTCGAAGTCGAGATTCAGGCTGATTACTACTTCGGTGGTCCAGTTAGCAACGCGTCCGCGGAAGTGGTTGTTTATCAGCAACCGTTTTATCACTACTGGTATCCGCGTCGAGATTATCCGTGGTACTACGACGACCTCGAGCCGTTGCGCCAAAACTACTACAACAGCGGCCAGGGTGCGGTCGTCAAACGCGAGACGATCAAAACCGATGCGACCGGCAAGGCTAAGCTCGTTTTCGACACGCCGAACGAGAACTACAGTCAGGATTTCGAGTTTCGGATCGAGGCACGCGTGGTTGATTCGTCACGACGCGAGATCACGGCGAGCGATCGTGTTCGCGTAACGCACCAGCGTTATTACGTCTACCCCAATTCAGAGCAGAATCTCTACAGGCCGAAAGAAAAAGTCACCGTTGATATCAAGGCGCTGGATGCGAACGAGCAGCCAGTTCAAACCGAAGGCACGGTGAGAGTCACGCGTGATTACTGGTGGGAAGTGTGGCTCGATCCGCGTGGCCGTGAAGTGAAAGGCGAAGAACTGCGCGAACTGCAAAAGCGCGGGGAGTTGTTTCCACCGCTTACGACGCAGGGACAGGGCCGTTGGCGACTCAAGTTTCGCGGTTATCAACACGACGAAATCCTCACGCAGACAGTGAAGACCGATAGCGAAGGCGCGGCGCAGATCAGCTTCACGCCGGAACGCGAAGGTTATTACCGCGTCGCGTGGCAGAGCAGCCAGGGCGTTGACGCTAAGCGCGATCGGTTCCTGCCGCCAGTCAAAGCGGAAACAGCTGTGTTTGTCGCGACCAACGCGTCGACTGATCTGGGTTATCGGCATGCGGGCCTTGAGCTCGTCGTCGATAAGGACACTTTCCGCGCGGGACAGACTGCGCCCGTTATGATCTCGTCGCCGATCGCAGATCGTTACGTGCTTTTCAGTATCGAAGGTGAAGACTTGTTTAGTTATCAGGTGGTCCATGTCACGGGCAACACGAAGCTGATCGAGGTCCCGATCGAGGAGAAGCACATTCCCAACATCTATCTCAGCGCGTTCATGATCAGCGGCGCGGCTGCGTATTCGGATACGAAGCAGGTTGTGGTCCCGCCGGTTGAGCGGTTTCTCGACGTGGCGGTGAAAGCCGATCGCGAGCAATACCAGCCGCGCGAAGAAGGCACGCTTGCGATCAGTGCGAAAGATGCGCACGGCCGTCCGGTCTCGGCTGAGATCGCTTTGGGCCTGGTTGATGAATCGGTGAAATACATTCAGCAGGACTACGCGGCCGACCCGCGCCAGTTCTACTACGGTCAGAAGCGCCAGCACACAGTGCAAACGCAATCGACGTTGAATCAGAAGCCCTACGCGCAGCTCGTGCAAGTTGCGGAAGGTCAACTGCGCGATCGGAAAGACGCAGTGAAGGATGAGTATGGAGTCCAGGATGCAGTGAGGACGGAGCAGTTTAGTAATTTCCCGAGGCAGCAAGTTTATTCCCTCGCTGGTGTCGCATCGATTGATGCGGTGACCAAGAGTGGGACTGTCGCTGTGCCAGTCAATGGCCGTGTCGTGGAAAATTTGGAGATGCGTCCGTCTGGCACGTTACAGTCACCAGCCCCAGCGCCGTCTCCTGGAGATGCAATTGGCGCACAGGAACCCGCCGTGCAAGTACGAAACGACTTTCGTTCGACGATAGTGTGGCTGCCGGACGTGAAGACGAATGCCGATGGCACGGCCATCGTGAACGTCAAATACCCGGACTCGTTGACGACGTGGTCCGCGACTGCTCGCGTCGTCACGACCGGGAACGAATTCGGCATGGGCAACTCGTCAACGCGAACGAAGCAGCCGCTGATCGTGCGACTGCAGGCGCCGCGTTTCTTCGTCGTGGGCGATCAGGTGACGGTGTCGGGCGTCATCAACAACAACACGGACCAGCCGATGAGTGTGATGCCGAAGTTGAATGCTGACGGTTTGTCGGTCACCGGATTGCTCATCGACGGCAAACCCGTCAGCAATGCACAAACGCCGGTGCAGGTGAAAGCGAACACCGAGACGCGAGTCGACTGGCTCGTGGAAGTGCATCACGCGAGCGAGGCGAAGTTGAGAGTTGAGGTGCGCGGCGGCAAGTATGCCGACGCGATGGAGAAGACGTTCACGATCTTCGAACACGGTATCGAGAAGTTTGTTTCGCGATCCGGCAAGATGCGGGGCAACAGTGTCTCGATCAATCTCGACATTCCGAAAGATCGTCGCGCCGATTCGACAAAGTTGACGGTGCAAATCGCGCCCAGCATGGCGACGACGATGCTCGACGCGCTCCCGTACCTGATCGACTATCCGTACGGCTGCACCGAACAGACGATGAGCCGCTTCCTGCCGGCCGTGATTACTGCGAAAACGCTGCGCGATCTCGGTCTGAAGCCCGAAACTGCAATGCACAAGATCTTCGGCGGTATCGAAGAGGAGACTGCTTCGGCGACTCATCCAAACGGCCCCAGGGATCTGAAAGAGCTGGACGCAATCACGAAGAAGAGTCTCGAACGTCTCTACGAGTTTCAACATGCCGACGGTGGTTGGGGCTGGTGGAAAGACGGCGACAGCGATCACTTCATGACTGCGTACGTTGTTTGGGGCATGACGCTCGCTCGCCAGGCCGGCGTCGAGGTGAAGTCAGACGCCATCACGCGGGCCGCGACGTATCTCGATAAAGAACTCGTCGAAGAAGAAACCAATTACGACGCCCAGGCGTGGATGCTCCACTCGTTGGCGGTCTATCACGCGGCGCAGAAAACGTCGGAAGTGAGCAAGTTTCAGACTGTCGCTTTCGATAATCTCTGGAAGAATCGTGATCGGCTGAATGCTTACACGCGCGCGCTGCTCGCACTTGCGGCACACAACTACGGCTATCGCGAGCAGGCGAAAACGCTGATCGCGAACCTCGAAAACGGTGTGAAGATCGATACGCAGCCCGACACTTCGATCGTACAGCGTGGTGCGCAATCGTCTGATCCATCAGTCATCGGAACGGCGCATTGGGGCGAAGATGGCGTTTACTGGCGCTGGTCTGAAGGCGGCGTCGAGGCGACTTCGTTTGCTTTGCGCGCCCTCCTCGCGATCGACCCGCAGAACAAGTTGGTGGAACCGGTCACGAACTGGCTGGTGAAAAATCGTCGCGGCGCGCAGTGGAGCAACACGCGTGATACGGCAATCGTGGTGCTGACGCTCAATGATTACTTGCGCGTCAGCGGTGAAGTGCAGCCGTCGATGGGATATCAATTGCTCGTCAATGGAACTCCGGTCGCGACTAAACAGATCACTGCCGACGACGCGCTGAGTGCGCCGAGCAAGTTTGCGATCTCGCGCGAGCTGCTGCACGACGGTGCGAATGAAATCAGCATCGTACGAAAGAGCGGCAGCGGGCCGATCTACTTCGCGGCTGCGGCAGAGTTTTTCAGTCTGGAAGAGCCTTTGAAACCGGCCGGCAATGAAATCTTTGTGAAGCGCCAGTATTTCAAACTCGTGAATCACCCGACGTTGTTGAAAGGCATCGTTTCGGAACGAGTGCCGTTGAATGATGGTGAGACGGTGAAGAGCGGCGATCGGATCGAAGTGGTGCTCACCGTTGAAGCGAAGAACAACTACGAATATCTGTTGTTTGAAGATCTGAAGCCGGCCGGACTGGAAGCGGTGCAGGTTCGCAGTGGCGAGAGTCTGTTCGTGCGCGAGTTGAAGTCAGGTGGTGGCTTCACTGGTCGCGAGCGGTGGGTTTACCAGGAGCTACGCGATCGCAAGGTGGCTCTGTTTATCGACAAACTGCCGGAAGGCATCTGGCAATTGAGCTACGAGATGCGCGCGGAAGTTCCGGGTCACTTTCATGCGCTGCCGGTGCTGGGCCATGCGATGTACGTGCCCGAGATCCGGACCAACGGCGCGGAAACTCATATTCAAATCGTGGATTAGAGATTTGTGTTAGCGGATGTCGTCCAACCGCGCTTTCGCTTCCTGAATCATGGCGCGCACCTTCGCCAGATCATCGAGCGAAAGCGATGTGGTGGCGCGATCGCAGATGCCCGTCGTCAGCACCACGGCGGTCCCGCGACTCGTCTGCCGAAACACACCGATTTCCAGATCGCCCTGCGTCTTATATCGCGCTTCAAATCCGGCGAGCTTAGTGGCGGTCTCGTCAATGCGTGCGATGGCGTCAATCGCATTCAGCAGTGGATCGATCTCCTCGTAATCCACAAACGCGCGATTATCATCGGGCCGCTCGCCACCTTCTCTCAAAACTACCACGAGCCCCTTTGCGCGTGTCGCGTTTCCCAGTTCGCGCATCTCGAGCGCATCGATACGCACGCCACGCACTTCAACGGTCGTAATGCGTGTGAAACCCTTAACAATGATCGCGCCGTGCCGGTCTTCGAGTGCCTCGAGTTTGGTGCGCGGCTCGAACGGTTCACACCCAACTTTTCGCCAGAACTCCGGTCCAGGTCGTTGGGCCAGCGCGGTGCCCGCGCAGCACAACACAAACGTCGAGAAAAGAATCGTTCTTAGGTACATGGGAACTCCACGGGAGAGAAAGGTTTTGTTGGAGCAATCTCACTTACAAGACCGTCGCGAGTTCCAAAAAATAACAGAAGCCACAAAAAGCACAAAGGCACAGAAAATGAGATTCTCTTTTCTGTGCCCTTTGTGCCGTCCCTATCTTTGAGCCTTTTGTGGCCTATTTCGCCATCTGGCTGCGAGCTTTTTCTGCACGCGCGGCGCCGATCGCCGTCTCCACCTTCTTCACCTCTTCCGGTGGCGGCAGCACGGCTTTCATGCCAAGCGATTCGAGCCAAAGCTCTCGCGCCCAGCCTTTGGTGTGATAGAGGTGCTCGTCCTCTTGATCTTCCACCTGGTCGTGCGCTTCTTTCAGCACCTTCGCAACGTCACCCTTAACTTTCTTCGCCACCTCACCGATGAGATGCCAGTTCTGGTGATCCTTCGTCTCGGCTAGCACAACGGCTTCACAGGCGACGAGTTGGGCCGCGCCTGGTTTAGCTTCCGCTAATGCCATTTCCATCGATTGGACCAGCGCTTCGCCTATGGTGCGCACGACTTTGCGACCCGGGGTCTCCTCGTTCGGATCCAGATCGAGTTTCGTCAACACGTCTTCCATAATCGTCACGTGGGTCTTGGTCTGATCGAGATATTTTTCCCATTCTTCTTTCAGATCGTCGTTCTCGGCGCAGCGGAGTG
>DATNDM010000187.1:0-4591 GCA_035553235.1 Pyrinomonadaceae bacterium
GGACGCGTGGTCGCGAACACCGAAGTCGAGAAACGATAGTCCGGAGACAAGCGATCGAGCGCAGCAGCGACTGTGTAAAGCTTCATGTTTGACGCGGGGCGCAGGAGTTTCGCGGCATTCTCTTCAAAAAGTACGCGGCCATTGTCGAGCGAGACGACCTTGATCCCAACCATCGCCGACGACAGCTCCGGCTTCGCGAGCACTTCGGAGATCTTCGCTCGCAACTCAGGCAGCGTCTTCGGCTGCTGCGCCACCGCAGACGAAACGCAGAACAGAACAACGTAAACCAGCAGTGAGAGTCTTCGTTTATACATAAAAATCGGTTTTCAGATCCGCGTAATCCGCGTTAAAAACTCTTCATCAATTCCCCGAACCGCGGATCCCCGCGCAGCGACGCCAAATTCGGATCATTCTCGAAACACGGCCGGTTCGCATTGCCCAGCGAAACTGATCGCTCCAGCCACTCGAACGCGTCGCCGTGCAATCCCTCGAGCGCGTAAACAGATGCGATCGAGTAACTGATATCCGCATCGACTTCACCGTTGCGCTTCACGTCCGGCGTGAGCTGCGCGAGCGCCTCATCGTGCTTGCCCTGCGCGCTCAGAAACATCGCGAGGAACGGCCGAATCCCATGCATGTTCGGATGCTGCTCGACAACCTCCTGCATCAACTTCGCGGCCTGATCAGTTTGGCCAGTGTAGTAGAGCGCGAGCGCGCGAAATGTTCGCACGAGCGCGTTGTCAGGATCGCCGGACGTGTTCAACTCACGAAACGTGTCGTCGAAGTGCCCCATGTACATGTGTACGAGCGCACGACTGTACCTCGCCACGACATGCGCCGCCGGATCGAGCCGTACTAATCGATCGTAGCTGCGCAGCGCGCGTCCATACTCGCCATCCAAACGGTGCAGCAGCGCGTTGACGAAGTGGACCACCGGCTCGTTCGGCGCCTCACGCCGCGCGCGTTCGACTTCATCGCGCGCCTTCTGTTTCTGACCACGCCAGAGATACACAAACACCATCAACATGCGCGCTTCGAAGATGTTCGGATCGATCGCGAGCGCTTTCGTGAACGCCGCTTCCGCGCGCTCGTAATCTTCCGAGCCGCCAAATCCCTTGAAGACGCGATTGACATGACACGCGCCGAGCCCGTCGTGCGCGAGCGCGAAGTTTGGATCGAGTTGAATCGCGCGCTCGAAATGCTCAATCGCGCTATTGCAATCTTCCTCCGACAACGTGCGGAAGATGAAACGCGCAAACAAATCGCGACCGCGCAGGTATTGTTCGTACGCCGCGGGATTGCGAGTCGAGGCTTTGCCGGTCCCGACCTGCTCGTGCGGGCTCAGCTCGACGCTCAAGCCCTCGACGATGCGCTGTGCAATCGTGTCCTGAAGCACGATGATGTCTGACGCCGCGGTGTCGATGCGATCGCTCCACAACAACTCGCCGGTCGCGACGTCGATCAGTTGCGCAGTTACGCGGAAGCGTTCACCCGAGTGAATGAAACCGGCAGTGAGGACAGCGCTGACACCAAGCTCTTTTCCGATCTCACGCGGATCTCTGTGCTGGCCCTGGTATCGCGCGATCACTGACGAAGGCCGGACCACGAGCGACCGCACGCGCGCAAGTTCTGTGATAACAGCATCGGCAAGTGAAAACTCGTAAAAGCTCGCCGCGGGATCATTGCTGAGGTTGCGAAAACAAAGAATCGCGACGCTCTTCTTTTCCTGATCGGCGACAGTGATGAACGGCGTTTCGTGAATGCCTGACTTCGACGTCGCTGCGTTCGGAGTTGTAGTCGGCGCCTCGGTGCGCGTGATCGACTTGAACCAGCGCATCGCACGCGATACACGGTTCGCGCCAGTGAGATGACGCGGCGGCTCGGGTGTCACGCTTTGAAACGCAGTCGCACCGGCATCGAGTTCGTGAAGCACCTCCCGCAGCTCGTTGCGAAAGTCGTCCATGTTCTGGAAGCGATCCTTCGGCTCTTTTTCGAGTGCCTTGTCGACGATCTGTTGCAGTCTCGGCGGAATCGCGCTCGAGCGCAACTCCGCAATCGGACGCGGCGGATCGTGCAGCACTGCGTGACGCACATCAATCGTGGTCTTGCCGCGAAACGGCCACGTGCCGGTGAGCATCTCGTACAACAACACGCCGAGCGAAAAAATGTCGGCGCGTTTATCGACGCGGTCGCCGCGCGCTTGTTCGGGTGCCGCGTAAGTCGCAGTGCCGTACGGGACGCCGACCTCGGTGAGCTCGGTGCGATGAATGCCGGCAGTTGCGGCTTCGGTGTCGTCGAGCAGTTTAGCGAGGCCGAAGTCGAGGACCTTGACCTGGCCCGACGACGTCACCATCACGTTTCCTGACTTAATGTCGCGGTGAATGATGCCGCGACTGTGCGCGGCTGCGAGCGCGTCAGCTACTTGCAAGCCGATCAGCAGGGCAGTTTTCAGTTCGAGTGGACGACCTGCGACGAGTTGTCGGACGTTCTTTCCTTCGACGAACTGCATCGCGATGAAGTGAACGCCGTCCACTTCGTCGAGATCGAAGATGGTGCAGATGTTTGGGTGGTCCAACGAAGAGGCGAGACGTGCTTCGCGTTCGAAGCGTTTGAGGTTCGCCTGCTTCGCGCTCAGCTCGGGAGGTATGACCTTGATCACAACGGGACGGCCGAGCTTCATGTCGGTGGCTTTGTAAACCGCGCCCTGCCCGCCGACACCGAGCTTGTCCGTGATGCGATAGTTGCGGAGCGTCTTGCCGACCATATATTTAGCCGCGGATGAACGCAGATAAACGCAGATCCGCGTAAATCCGCGTTAATCCGCGGCAAAAACCTGTATTAGTTCTTCCGCGTTCGCGGTTGCAGTACCGACTTTCCCGACCACGATCCCAGCAGCATGATTCGCGAACGACGCGGCTTCGACCATCGTGGCGCCACAGGCGAGCGCTGCGGCCAGCGCCGCGATGACGGTGTCGCCCGCGCCCGTGACATCATAGACCTCGCGTGCCGCTGTTTCGACGTAAACCGGCCCGCCGTCACCTTCGAGTAACATCATTCCACGATCGCCGCGCGTTATTAACACCGCATCACAACCGAGCTTCTCGCGAATTATTTTTGCCGCGTGGTGCGAGCCGTCGTCGGAATAATCTTCACTGTCGCTCATCCGCAAGGCTTCGTGATGATTGGGCGTCACGAGTGTGGCCGGGCGATATGAATTGAAGTTGCGCAGCTTCGGATCGATCAGGACTGGTACGCGCTCGTAAGCGATGGGCAGCACCTCGCGCAGTATGCGCGGCGTCACGACGCCTTTGTCATAATCTGAAACTACGAATGCGTGCGCGGAGAGTAGTGCTTCTTTCAGACACGCGATTATCCGGTCTTCCAGCGTTGACGTGACCGGAACGCGCGACTCGCGATCAGCGCGCACGACGAGTTGATTGTGCGCGATGATGCGCGTCTTTGTAGTCGAACGGCGCGTGTCGTCAATGATCAGGCAGCCGTCCTCAGATCCGAGCACGTGCAGCTCATTCTGCAAACGCTCGCCTGGGCCATCTTTGCCAACCACGCCAACAACCGAACCACGCGTCCCGAGTGCGACGAGGTTCGCGAGCACGTTCGCGGCGCCGCCGAGGTGCACCGATTCTCGACGCACATCAACGACCGGCACGGGCGCTTCGGGCGAGATGCGCGTGACGTCGCCCCACACAAACTCGTCGAGCATCACGTCGCCGAGTACGAGAACGTAACGCTCCGGAAGGGCCTTCAGGATTTCGGCAGCGCGTGTTTTTGTTAGTTGAGGCATGCCACAAAAAGGCACAAAATTTTGGCCACAAAAGGCGCAAAGAGCGCAAAGTCAGCAGAATCCGTTTGAGCTTTTTGTGCTTCTTTGTGGCAAAGAAACTATTGAAGTAAAGCTACGCAAAGATCAGGTTAAGAGTCGTTCGATGGCTGCAACTACACGCGTCACGGGCACGCGCAGGATACATTCAGGCTGCTCAAATTTCTCGCAAAAATAGCCATGACAAGGCTGGCACGACATTTCTTCAAACACGACCTCCGCCGGCGCCGAATTCCACGGGCGCCAGTGTGCGATGTTTGAAGAGCCAAAGATCACGACCGCAGGTGTGCCTACTGCTGCTGCGATGTGCGCGATGCCGCTGTCGTTGCCGACGAACAGTTGTGAGCGTGCGGCGAGTGCCGTCACTTCGGGCAGCGCGAGATCGAACGTGATGATTTTCGCCTTCGTCACCGAGCGGAGTTTCTCGAGCAGCTCTTTTTCATTTGGGGCCGCAATCGCAACAGGAGCAAAGCCGCGCTCAGACAAAAACTCCGCGGCACGTGCGAAGTTTTCTACGGCCCACTGTTTGGTGGCGAACGCCGCCGCCGGATGGATCAGGGCAATCTTTCGATGGCTCAAGCCCGATTCAGCAAGCAGATTGTTCACAGTTTCGCGCGCATTGGAAGAGATCCCCAACTGCGTGCGCGGACGATCCGTGACGGGAACGCCAGTCCAACCGAGTAACGCGAGTTGCTGCTCGACTGAATGTGTCTTGTGTTGTCTCCACAACGACAACGGCGACGGCGCCTGGTG
>DATNDM010000188.1:0-3321 GCA_035553235.1 Pyrinomonadaceae bacterium
CGCGAACTATCGCCTTCAAACAGCAGTGTGCCCGCGAGCGAGAGCGCGTAGAAAACGGGCGTGCGTCGTTCCGGTATTTTCCACCCGAGCACAAATGCGGGCGCGGGTGCTAACGGATCGTGAAAGGTCTCTTCACGAATCGCGACTGCCTCCGGCTCAGAAACATCAACCGGCGGTGGAAGTGGTTGCGCCGGAATATTTCCGAAATACTTCTCAACAAGCGCACGTGCTTCGTCGTTCTCAAAATCACCGACGACGGTGAGCACGGCGTTGTTCGGCGCGTAATAAATGCGGAAGAACTCTTTCACGTCGTCGATCGTCGCCGCGTCGAGATCTTCCATTGAACCGATCGTCGAATGCGCATTCGCGGGGTTCTTGAAGATCAGCTCGTTCATGCGCAGGAAGGCGGTGACGTACGGTTGATTGTCGTAGCGGAGACGTTTCTCTTCCTGCACTGCGTGACGTTGGTTGTCGAGGTTTTCCTGCGTCACTTTCAGCGAGCGCATGCGATCACTCTCGAGCCAGAAAGCAAGTGGCAAATAGTTTGACGGTAAAGTCTCGAAATAATTCGTGCGCTCGGTGGACGTGGTGCCGTTCATCGTGCCGCCGGCGTTGAAGATGTGTTGAAAGTGCGCGGCTTTGGGAACGTTTTCCGAGCCCTGAAACATCATGTGCTCGAACAGGTGAGCGAAGCCGGTGCGTCCTTCTCTTTCATTGCGCGAGCCGACGTCGTAGTAAACAGCGATTGAAACAACCGGTATCGCGCGGTCCGGACTGAGGACAACGCGCAGACCATTAGACAGCTTAAATTGTTCGATTGGAGTTGGTGGTAAGTGAAATCTATCCGTCACAAAATTTTTCTCATAAGAAACAAAGGCGTGCTTTACCATTCGCGAGGAAGGTGAAAGCACTGCTTTGGGGGGAGTTTAATAAGTCAGGCGCGCAAGGCAAGCGCCCGTACGTGAGCTTCAGACGGTCTTGTCGGCGATCATACCGCGAAGTTCCGCTCGCAGTCGTTCGATTTCGGCGAGCTTTTGTCTGACACGTTCAAACAAAGCTGATTGAGTCTTGATGCCTTCATCGATCAGGAAGCCCGCGGCTTCGGCACGATTGCGAAAAACACCGGCTTGGACCAGCGCTTCGAGTTTCTCCTGCGCTTCAGGCGAGATCTTCACGGCGACAACGTAATCATCTTTTGCGGAGATCGCCTTCTCGATGGTCCTGCTGATGTCGCGTCCGATGGCGCTGAGCGATTCGGGAATGCGCGAAGCAATGTCGCGGACCGATGAAGCGGCTCGGCTTTGTTCTTCCCCGCCCAATTCGGGTTCGTCGTCACGAAGCATCAGATCGTCAACTCGCTCCGGTGTCGGGGGATCTTCCTTGTGATACGGACTGCTCATTTTGGTATAGACTCCTTTGCCAAGTACCGATTCTACCTGTCCGTTCTTTACGATTGTTTGTCGCTGTAGGTTCATTCTACGGAGCGCGGTAAACACGGTCAAGCCAGCCACAGATTACACAGATTTGCTTAAGGTTGCGCGGAACACAACCTTGCTAGGCCAGTCGGCATCCGTTATATTGCAAGCGCGGTCGAATCGACGTTTTCGCCCCGCGAAGTCTATAAAAATCCGAGGTTCGCAGTGAAAAGAAATTCATCTCACATCGCTCTGGTCCTGCTCGTAATATCTCTCGTCATTCCGAGTTTTGCCGTCGCCCAAACTCCCGGCACGAACGGCCGGCGCGCGGTGCGGGGCGGCCCCACGCCTGAGCAGATCAAGATACAGAAGGATTTCGATGAAGCATTAAAGCTCGTTCAAGACCGTTACATCGATGGCGCGAAGCTCAACTACATCGAGGTTTTCAAGTCGTCGATCATCGGCATGCTTCGCTCACTCGATCCACATTCCAATTACTACGACCGCGAGGAATTCGACGAATTAAAGACGGATCAGCGCTCCGAGTACTTCGGAATCGGCGCCTCGATTCAGACTTATGTGCGCGGCGATGACGCCGACACATACATCACGGCCACTTTCGACAACTCGCCCGCGGGCCGTGCCGGCTTGCGTTACGGAGATAAGATCGTTGAAGTGGATGGCGCGCCGATGCATGGGAAGTCGTCGCTCGAAGTGCGCGACAAAATCCGTGGTCCACGCGGTTCGACCGTCAAGTTGACACTAGAACGCGCGGCGGACAAACGCATCGAGAAAGTCGATATCGTCCGCGATGCCGTACCGCAACCGTCGATTCCGGATGCTTACATGCTGAAGCCGACCGTTGGCTATATCGACATGACACGCGGCTTCAACTATACGACGACGGACGAATTGCTCGACGCGCTCGATCGCCTGCACGCGAAGGGAATGACGTCGCTCGTGCTCGATTTGCGCAACAATCCCGGCGGGTTCCTGGACCAGGCGATCCACGTTGCCGAAGTCTTTCTACGCAACGGGCAGTTGATACTGACGCAAAAGGGTCGCAATGGTTTTCGCGACAACACGTATGAGTCGCGCAATAACGCGCCGGACATGACGCCGCTCGTTATCCTGATCAACGAAAACACTGCGTCAGCGTCTGAGATCGTCGCGGGTGCAATGCAGGATCATGATCGCGCGCTGATCGTCGGCCAGACGAGCTTCGGCAAGGGACTCGTGCAGAGCATCATTCCGCTCGAGTATGGGGCTGGTTTGACGCTGACCTCGGCTAAGTATTACACGCCTTCCGGCCGCTTGATTCAACGCGATTACTCGAATGGTGGTTTCTACGACTACTACACTCACGGCGCCGGTGTTGGTCGTGAGCCCAAAGAACCGGCGAAGCCTGCCGGTCCGGAGACGAAGACTGACACGGGTCGAGCGGTCTTTGGCGGCGGTGGGATTTCACCGGATGAAGCCATTGGACCGCGTATTGTGAACTTAACTCAGCGTCGTCTGCTGAGTCCGGCCTTTGCTTTTACGCGCGACCTCGTGAATGGTCGTGTTAAAGGTTTCGAGTCGAGCCGCATCGCAGGCGGGATTGATTTCCGTCACGAGTTGCAACCGGACGAGTTCAAGATCACTGATGCGATGTTTAAGGCGTTTCGTGATTTCGCTACCTCTGATCCGGCGTACAAACTGACGCCGGCAATGGTCGACCGCTATCGGTCGTTCATCGAGCTCGAGTTGCGCTTCAATATCGTGACGGCGGCATACGGTCGAGTGATCGGGGATAGAGTTTTCATCACAACGGACGATCCGCAGGTTGCGAAAGCCGTCGACGTGCTGCCCAAAGCTCGTGACCTCGCCATGAGCTCTTCCGCTAGACAGTAGGTCCACAAAAAGC
>DATNDM010000189.1:0-3151 GCA_035553235.1 Pyrinomonadaceae bacterium
GATCTGATTCATCACCTCGTCGAAACCGCCGAAGCTGTAGAACCAGACGCCGTTTTTAGCGCTCTTCGAAACTCTTTGATTCCATTCAGCCGCCGCAAAATTGATTAGCAAATCGAGATCGAATTCTACGATCTTGCTGACGTCGTTAATCACCGTCGCTTCGCTGAATAGATCTTCAACACTCACGAGCTCGGTTGCGGCTGCTGGAAACAGACGACGGTCCATCCGGTGGTAAAGCTTGTAGAGCAAACTGCCGCTGCTGCTATTTTGCGGTTCGACTTTCACCACGAGCGCGAGCGTGCAGAGCTTCGTCGCCAGCGCATTCTCGAGCGACTTGCGCACCCAGCGTGGCTGCAAAAACGATTCGATGATTACGCCGGTTCTGAAGATTGCGGGTTTCTCTGCTTGCACGGTCTTTGTCTTAAAAGTACGACTCGCACTTGGACCGGGTCAGTACAGGGAGCGGTAGCGACCTGGTCAAACGAAATATCGCATGCTGATCACTGACCAGGTCGCTACCGCTCCCTGTACTGACCCGGTCCAAGAAAGTTTTTCGGCTTTTGAGGCAAAGCCCGGGTGCGCCGTCATCGTCTAAACGGCCGCCGGCACGGCACTGCGTTCGTTGTACTTCGAAGTACGTGGAGAGTGGTCGATGTATCTACGGTGCCATAGTTCCAGAATTAGTAAAGCCCAGAGAGGAAACGAATGATCACGACGCCCCTTGTGATGCTCGTCGAGAATCAGATCGACATAGTTCGGATTGACGTAGCCGCGTTGCCGCGTGCGCGGCTCGCGCAGAGTCTCGCGGATTTGATCGCGTAGCTGGTTGTTGATCCACTGTTCGATCGGAATGCCGAATCCTTGCTTCGGCCGATCGAGAATCTCCGCGGGAATCAGATCTCGCGCCACGCGCTTGAGGAGATGTTTCGTCTCATTGCCCGCCAGTTTCAATGACGCGGGAACTTTCGTGACGAAATCGATCAGCTTGTGGTCCAACAAAGGCACGCGCACTTCGAGCGACGTCGCCATACTCATGCGATCGACTTTCGTGAGAATGTCGCCCGGCAGATAAGTCTTGCCGTCAATGTACAGCAACTGATCGAGCGGCTCGTTGGTCTTTACCCGACTCGCGTACTCGCGAAAACTGCGCGCCACCGCGTCCTTCGTGTGCAGCGCTTTTTGAAAGTCCGCGGAGTAAAGCGATTCCTTACCGAGCTCCGTGAAATACGACAGACTGTCGAGATAGCGATCGATCGGATCGAGCGAGATGTTGTGCAGGTAGTTACGGCCCCACGCGCCATGTGGTAGGCGATAACTCAGCGGCCGCATCACACCCTGCCTGATTGCTTTCGGCACCGCGGAGAAAGCGCGGCGGCTTTCCTGCACGACGTAATGCGTGTAACCGGCGAACAGTTCGTCGCCGCCGTCGCCGGAAAGCGCGACCGTAACGTGATCGCGCGCGAGTTTCGAGACCATGTACGTCGGGATCGCAGAAGGATCCGCGAACGGCTCGTCGAAGTGCCAGATCAGCTCGTCGACGATGTCGCAGATCTGCGGTGTCACGAAGAACTCGTGATGATCGGTGCCGAGTTTCTGCGCGGTCATGCGCGCGTACTTGAGCTCGTTGTAACTGTCTTCGTGAAACCCGATCGAGAAAGTCTTGACCGGCTGATTCATCTGTCGCGCCATCAGCGCGACTACGGTGCTCGAATCGATGCCGCCTGACAGGAACGCGCCGAGCGGCACGTCCGAGATCAATCGCAGACGCACTGACTCGTCCAACAGCGCGCGCAATTCGTCGAGATAGTCTTCAGCTTTGCGCGACTCGCGTGGTTCGAAGTTGAAGTCCCAGTACTGCTGAATGTTGAGACGACCCGCAGAGAAAGTCAGGTAATGTCCCGGCGGCAGCTTGTGAATGTCGCGGAAGATGGTGATTGGATCGGGAACGTAACCGAGCGTGAAGTACGCGTCGAGCGCTTCGAGGTTGATCTCGCGCTTCACGTCCGGATGCTCGAGCAGCGACTTGATCTCGGAGCCGAAGACGAGCGTGCCGCCGTTCGTGATCGTGTAGTAAACAGGCTTCTTGCCGACGCGGTCGCGCGCGATGAAGACCTCGCGCTTTTTGTCGTCCCAAATCGCGAAGGCAAACATGCCGCGCAGGTGTTTCGCGCAGGCCGGTCCGTATTCTTCGTAAGCGTGAACGATTGTTTCGGTGTCGGAGTGTGTCTTGAACGTGTGGCCGCGTTTTTCGAGCTCGGGTCGCAACTCCTGGAAACTATAAATCTCGCCGTTGAAGACGATGGTGACTGAGCCGTCTTCGCCGGAAATCGGCTGCTTGCCGCCCGCGAGGTCGATAATCGAGAGGCGTCGCATGCCGAGCGCCACGCCGTCTTTCAGGAAAAAACCGTCATCGTCGGGACCGCGATGCTTGATAACATCGTTCATCCCCTTCAACAGGCACCCGCGCGTTGCGGGGTCAATCGGATGTCGTTCCCAGAAATCGATAAAACCGGCAATTCCGCACATAAGTTAATTAAACACTAAATACGCCAATGGTTCCGGGTTAGTAACCGTCGATCGTGCCTAATTCAGCTCTGCGTAACCTCTGCGTCCCTGCGGTTCAAGTCGCTTTTTTCTACCGCAGAGACGCAGAGGACGCAGAGGTTACGCAGAGAAAAAATCAAATCAGGGCACGACCTAACCGTCTGACCTGTAAAAATGCTTGCCATAGAAGAACCCGGCCAGTTCCCACAACGACAGCTCATTTGAGAACCGCGATTCCGGGTCGCGTACGCTAACCTGCCGAAATGCCCCGCGCAGCGCCCGCCCGTAAAAATAGCGCGGCACGCCCATCACGTACGGTATCGGCTGCGGGCGAATGCGATCCAGCACCGCGCTCGAAACGCTCTGCCAGAAACACCACGAGCGATGATAACGCTTCGTCAGCCGCTCGCGTGGGATGAAATGGTAAACGATCAGTTGCGGCAAGTAGAGCCCGCGCGCCCCCACCGCCATCAGCCGCTGGTACATGTCTTCGTCTTCGCAAGACAACAGCCGCGTACCGCTGCGTCCGAGCGCCGTTGAATAAGGCCCGACGCGTTCGAGTGTCTCGCGTCTGAAGACGGCATTCCCGCCCATCAAAATCCCGGGA
>DATNDM010000190.1:0-3552 GCA_035553235.1 Pyrinomonadaceae bacterium
AACTCTTGATTCTCGAGCGACTCGAATGGAGCGATCAGGCCACGACGGCCGCTGAAGTAACGGCGTTGCAAATGTTCCGAGATCTGTTCGCGGCTGAGGCGCTAAGACCGGGCGAGCAGATTTCAGTCGGCACGCTGACCGTCCTGTTCACCGATCTTCGTAACTCGACACAGCTTTATCGCGAGATCGGCGACGCGACTGCGTTCGGACGCGTCATGAGTCACTTCGACGTCGTGAAAAAATCAATCGCCGATCACGACGGCGCGATTGTCAAAACCATCGGCGACGCAGTGATGGCCGTGTTTCGCTCTGCTGCCGACGGTCTCTGCGCAATGCTCGAGGTGCAGCAAGCGCTTGCTGAACCGAGTGACGGCAGCCGCCCGTTGCAACTCAAAGCCGGACTCAACACTGGTCCATGCATCGCGGTGACGCTCAACGATCGACTCGACTACTTCGGCTCAACAGTGAACATGGCCGCGCGGCTCGAAGGGCTCTCGTGTGGCGCTGACGTGATAATCTCACGCTCGGTTTACGAAGACGCGAAAGTGCAGCAGCTGATCGAGTCGGATCAGTTCTCGGCAGAGCCGTTCGATATGACGTTGAAAGGTTTCGAAGACGAACGTTTTGAGCTATGGAGGGTCAGTAGGCGCTGATGCCCGCTCTCCTGGCCGCCGAAGAAGTATCAAAGATCTACCAGATGGGCAGTAACAGCGTTACCGCCCTCGACAATGTCTCGCTCGAGATCAACGAAGGCGAGTTCGTCGCGATCCAGGGAACGTCCGGTTCCGGCAAGTCGACTTTACTAAACATGCTTGGAGGACTCGATCACCCGACGACGGGTGAAGTGTATTTTGCGTCGCGACCGTTGGGACCGTTCACGAAGAAAGAGATGGCGCGTTACCGGCGATTCTCAGTCGGCATGATCTTTCAGAACTTCAATCTGATTCCGACGATGACGGCGCGCGAAAACGTTGCGCTCGCCCTCGCGTTTGGTGGTTTGCGTGGGCCGCAGCGACGTGAACGTTCGCGTGAGTTGCTGGCGCGTGTCGGACTTGGCGATCGGTTTGAGCACAAGCCTTCGGAATTATCAGGCGGCGAACAACAGCGCGTGGCGATCGCACGCGCGCTCGCGAACAATCCGAAAGTATTGCTCGCGGATGAGCCGACTGGAAATCTCGACTCGATCCGCGCGCACGAGTTGTTGGCGCTGCTGCGCGACATGGTCAACAGGGATCGGTTGACGATCCTGATGGTGACGCACGATCAGGAACTCGCGAACAGCTTCGCGGATCGCATCGTGTTCATGAAGGACGGGAGAGTTGTGTAACGCGGATTACGCGGATAAACGCAGATCAGCGTTATCCAGGTGAATCCGCGGCTAAAGATATTCGGAGGAGTCAATGTCACAGCCCGCTACTCAAATGACGCTCGAGGCGCTGCGCTCGGTGCCGCTGTTTGCCTCTCTCGACGACGACGCAGCGCGCGAGTTGCGCAGTCTGCTTTCCGACAAGATCGTGCCGCAGCACACGCGTCTGTTTCGGCAGGGCGACAAGGGCGACGCGATGTATCTGATCGAGAGCGGGCGCGTGCGCATCAGCATTCGCGACGACGACGACGCGGAAGTGATCCTCGCTGAACTCGCGCGGGGTGACTTCTTCGGCGAGATGTCGATCATCGACGGCCGCCAGCGCTCTGCGGACGCCAAAGTGATCGAAGACGCGCGGCTCGCGATCCTCTCGCGCGCCTCGTTTCTATCGTTCGTGCGCACGAATCCGGATGTCGCGCTCGAAATGCTCAGCGCTTTGAGTGACAGGTTGCGACGCACTGACGAACTGCTGCGGTCGCGAGTGTCGCGTAACGCGAACGAAGAAGAACGAGCGCGTTTGACTGTTGCCGATCGCGCTGCTGACTTGATCGCGGAGTTTGGCGGTAGCTGGAAGTTTATAGGCGTCTCGATCGGGTTGATAATCTTCTGGATCATCTTCAACTCGATCATTCTGGTGCGCGGCTTCGATCCGGCGCCGTATCAAATGCTGAATCTCGTGCTGGCGGTGATCGCCGGCATGCAGGCGCCCATCATCATGATGTCGAAGAACCGGCAGGGCGAAAAAGATCGGCTGCGCGCGGACCTCGATTACCAGGTGAACCTCAAAAACGAACTCTCGCTGGCCGAAGTGTTACGGCGTTTGGATGTGCTCGAGAGTGAACGCTTGCCGAAACTGATTGACGACATGAGAGCGCAAATCAAATGATCAAGGCCATCTTCTTCGACTTCAACGGCGTCATCATCGACGACGAGACCATTCAGATGAAGGCATATCAGGAAGTGTTGAGTGGCCATCAAGTCCCGGTGACTGAGGACTTGTATTTCGGCGCGCTCGGCATGGACGACAAGACGTTTGTTCGCTCGATGTTTGCGCAGGCGAAGAAGCCGTTGAGCGATCCGCTGTTGAGTGAAGTGTTGAGTGCGAAGACCGACTTGCACCGGCAGATGATCGAAGATGAGTTACCGCTGTTTCCGGGGGTGCTGACGTTTTTGAAGGCTGCGTCGCGCGAGTTTCAGCTTGGGTTAGTGAGTATGGCGAATTTGACGGAGGTGAGTTACGTATTTCAGCGCGCGCATTTGACGCCGCTCTTTGCGATTGTGATTACGGCGGAAGACGCGACGGTGTGTAAGCCTGCGCCGCATTGTTATGTTGCGGGTTTGATGAAGCTGAACGACTTGCGGCAGCACGAGCGCATGTTGCCCTTGCTCGCATCTGAGTGTTTGGCGATTGAAGACTCGCCGCCGGGCATCCAATCAGCGCGCGCCGCGGGGATGCGGACGCTCGGTGTGACGAACACCGTTGCGGATGAGGAGTTGCGAGCTGCGGGCGCGGATGTGGTGACGAAGAGTTTGGCTGATTGGACGGTCGAGGCGGTGAAGTTGGTTTTTTTAGACGCGGATTTTACGGATTTTTCAGGATTGACTTGTAAATCTATTCCAATCTTGTAAATCCTGTCGGTGTCTGTCGTTATGTCCTTTTTAGACATATTACATTTAGCCCTGCGAAATCTGCGCCAGGCGAAGCTGCGCGCGACGCTGACGACGATGGGCGTTATTGTCGGCGTTGCCGTGATCGTGACGATGATGTCGTTCGGGCTCGGGCTGCAGCGCAATATGCTCGACCGATTCAAAGCCCTCGATTTCTTCAACGAGATCCAAGTCTTCGGGCAGGGTCTCAGCAGTCTTGCCGGACTCGATCGTTCGTCGCGTGGACCGGAAGGCGAACGTCGCGACGATCGACGTTCCAACAAATCACCGACACGCATTCTCGACGACGCGGGCGTCAAAGAAATTGCCGCCATTCCCGGCGTCGCGTACGTCGAGCCCAGCGTCAACTTCAACGTCTTCGTGCGCGCGAACGGTAAATTGCGCAGTTCGTACGTGGGCGGCGCTAACATTCCCAACGCCGCGACACGCTTTCAACATTTCGCTGCGGGCAGGATGATCTCGGCTCCGACCGCCGACGAAGCAGTTGTCTCCGAACGATTCATCAAGGACTTCGGTTT
>DATNDM010000191.1:0-4430 GCA_035553235.1 Pyrinomonadaceae bacterium
GCCGCCAATGCAGGCGCGAGTTTCCACGCGGCCATCAATAACGGGAAGTTCCACGGAATGATCTGGCCGCAAACGCCGATTGGCTCGCGCAAGGTGTAGTTGAACATCTTGCCGGGTACGGGGATCGTCTCGCCCTCGATCTTCGTGGCCCAGCCGGCGAAGTATTCAAAGTTTTCAACAACCTGCGGAAGATCAACGTAAAGCGATTCCTTGATCGGCTTGCCATTATCTGCCGTCTCCAACGCCGCCAGATCGCCTGCGTGTTGTTCAATCAGTTGCGAAAGCTTGTAAAGCAAGCGACCACGATCGCGCGCACTCATTTTGGACCACTTCCCTTCGAACGCTCGCCGCGCCGCGCTGACAGCTTTATCGATGTCCGCCTTATCAGCCTCGGCGACTTCCGCGAGCGTCTCGCCGGTCGCGGGATTGGGCGTCTTGAACGTCTTCCCCGACTCCGAATCAACCCACTGCCCGTCAATAAACAACTGGTATTTCTTTAGAGCTACTGAAGCTGTTGACATACTTCTCCTTATTCAGATCTGCGTTAATGCGCGTGAAGCCGCGGTTAAAATTCCGTTGTCCCCATAAGCAGTTGCCGCAACACGTACGGCAAAATCCCGCCGTGCTTGAAATAGTCGACCTCGATCGGCGTGTCGATCCTGAGCGTGATCTCGATCTCCTCGCTCTCGCCGTTCGCACGATGAATCACAAGCGTCACATCCTGCCGCGGCTCGATGCCCGACTCGATTCCGAGCAGATCAAAGGTCTCGGTACCATCAAGCTTTAACGAAGCCGCACTCACGTCGTCTTTGAACTGGCAAGGCAGCACTCCCATTCCCACGAGGTTGCTGCGATGAATACGCTCGAAGCTCTGCGCCACCACGGCCTTCACGCCCAGCAGACGAGTTCCCTTCGCCGCCCAGTCCCGCGAACTGCCGGTGCCGTATTCCTGACCGGCGATGATCACGAGCGGCACGCCTTCAGACTGATAACGCATCGCCGCGTCGTAGATGCTCATGCGCTCGCCGTCGGGTTGATAAATCGTCACACCACCTTCAACACCCGGCACCATCAGGTTCTTGATGCGCACGTTTGCAAACGTGCCACGGACCATTACCTCGTGATTGCCGCGGCGCGCGCCGTAACTGTTGAAGTCTCTGATTTCGACGCCCCGCTCCTGCAAATAAAGTCCCGCGGGTGATGAGGGTTTGATCGCGCCCGCTGGACTGATGTGATCGGTCGTCACTGAATCACCAAAGATCGCGAGTGCTCTTGCGCCTTGGACGTCAGAGACAGGCAACAGCGTGCTGTGAAAATCCTCGAAGTAAGGAGGCTCGCGGATGTAAGTCGACTCGGATTCCCACTCGTAAACGCTGCCGGTGCTGCTCGGGATCTCGTTCCAAAGCGGATTTTGTTCCGCGAAGTTGCCGTATAGCCGCCGGTACGTTTCCGGGTCGAAAGCCTCGCGCATCAACGCGTTGATCTCTCCCATTGTCGGCCAGATGTCGCGGAGGTAAACATCTTCGCCGTCCTTGCTGGTGCCAAGCGGATCGTTCGAGAGATCGAGATCGACACGTCCTGCTATCGCAAATGCAACCACGAGCGGCGGGCTCATCAGAAAGTTTGCCTTGATGCTCTGGTGCACGCGCGCCTCGAAGTTTCGATTGCCTGATAACACGGACGCGCCAATCACGTCGCGTTCGTTCACGATCTGCTCGATTGCCGGATCGAGTGGGCCCGAATTCCCGATACACGTCGTGCAGCCGTAGCCGACGAGATTGAATCCCAACTCGTTCAGATAAGGCTGCAAGCCGGTCCGTTCGAGATACTCGGTGACTACTCTCGATCCCGGCGCGAGCGAGTTCTTCACCTTCGGACTGACACTCAGCCCTTTCTCGACGGCCTTCTTCGCGAGCAATCCCGCCGCAAGCATCACACTCGGATTTGACGTGTTCGTGCACGAAGTAATCGCCGCAATCAAAACGTCGCCATGGCCCAGGAGTTCATCCCCCGTCGGAAACTCGTCTTCCGGGATCTCGGCAACGATGTCCGGCGTGGGACGGTTGTTGACCATTTCCGTTTCCGTCCAGATGTTCGTGTTTGCCGTCGATTGATGATTGGTTGCGGGAACCGGAACAGTTTCGGATCGTTGCTCACCGCCGCCGGCCATCGTTCGTTGCCGATCCGCGCCGATCTTGACGTGATAACGCGTCCAAAGGTCGTCTTCGGTTTTGCCGTAGCCGCCTTCATTGACTGGCCTGACCATCATTTCGGCGAACTGCGACTTCAGCGCTGACAGTTCAATGCGATCCTGCGGTCGCTTTGGACCAGCGACGCTCGGCACGATCGTATCGAGATCGAGATCGAGCACAACGCTGTAATCGCAGTCACCGCTGCGCGGCATCCCAAACATGCCCTGCGCCTTGTAGTAATTCCGCACGAGATCGACATGCTCTTTCGATCGGCCAGTGGCGAGGAGATATACGCACGTCTCTTCATCGACCGGGAAGAAACCCATCGTCGCGCCATACTCCGGCGCCATGTTTGCGATCGTCGCGCGATCCGTGACGGACAAACTCGCCGCACCTTCGCCGTGAAATTCGACAAACTTCCCGACGACCTTCGCTTTGCGCATCATCTCAGTCACACGCAGCACGAGATCTGTCGCCGTCACACCTTCGCGCAAACTGCCGCTCAGGTGAACACCAACCACGTCCG
The DNA here is from genome assembly GCA_035553235.1 of Pyrinomonadaceae bacterium. Taxonomy (GTDB): domain Bacteria; phylum Acidobacteriota; class Blastocatellia; order Pyrinomonadales; family Pyrinomonadaceae; genus PSRF01. Next base: position 2,719 of record DATNDM010000191.1, read on the forward strand.
GAGTTAAGAAGTAAACGGGTTGGCCCAGCATCGCCGCCTCGGCTTCAATGCCGCCGACGCCCCAACCGACGACGCCGAGCCCGTTGACCATCGTCGTGTGCGAGTCAGTGCCGACGAGCGAATCAGGGAAGTAAAAATTCTTCTCCCAAACATTCTTCGCGAGATACTCGAGGTTCACCTGGTGACAGATACCGATGCCCGGCGGAATCACGCGGAACCCGTCAAAAGCCTGCGTGCCCCATTTTAAAAACTGGTAACGCGAACGATTGCGTTTGAACTCCATCTCCATGTTCTTCTCAAACGCATCGCGCGTGCTGGAAAAGTCGACCTGGACCGAGTGGTCGATCACCAGATCGACCGGCACGAGTGGCTCAATCACGCCCGTGTTCTTGCCGAGTCGCGCGACAGCAGAACGCATCGCGGCGAGATCGACCAGCAACGGCACACCAGTAAAGTCCTGCAGCAGCACGCGCGCAACGACAAACGGAATTTCTTCGACACGTTTGCCGTTCGGTTGCCAATTCGCGATGTTGCGAACGTCCTCTTCGGTGATCTTCTCGCCGTCGCAGTTACGCAGCACGGATTCGAGCACGACGCGCAGGCTGTGCGGCAGTCGTGAAACCGGACCGGCCCCGTTTTTCTCAAGTTGTGGAAGTGAAAAAAATTGTCCAACCGGACCGGAATCGGAACTGAAAGTTTGCAAAGAATCAAACGGGATAGATGGCATAGTGATGCTCAAACTCTTTCCTTAAAAAGTCAGAATTTGCGGGGTTTGCGGTTCAAGTTGAAGTGTAGCATTTGCCGCAAAGAGGCACAAAACTGTCCACAGATTACGCGGAATACGCAGATTGATTTGTTGAATTAGAGAGAGGTTATTGGTTATATTCACGCAACCCCCACAAATTAAAGCTGCGAACAGGCGGAGGAATCTGCATGGCTAAGAAACAAGGCGAATATTTGGCTAACGATCCCGATTACGTACCTGACCCCGAGATCGAGGAGTTTATGGAACTCGAAATCTCGCGCGCCCCGAAAGATCCCGATCAACTCGCTCAGCGACTGCGCAACAATACGGCCGCCTCGCCGCGTGATTCTGGCGGCGATCTCGACGCTGACTGGGAAGACGTTAACGACAGCGGATCGGAAACCGTCGCCGGCGACAATCCGACACCGGACCAATCATTGGTCGAGGAGAACGCATCAGCGATTGGCGTCAGTTACGAAGACAATGAGGAACTGGAGTTTATCGAGAAGATCGAAAAGCGTGATCGCGATCGTTACGAGCTCGACGAGAACTCGAAAGCTTCAGAGGATTCGATTTAAAAATTCTTGCGGCTGTCGAGCAGGATCGTTACTGGACCATCGTTAACCAGTTCCACCTGCATCATCTTGCGAAAGCTGCCTGTTTCAACTCGCCCGAGCAGCTTTCGACTACTCTCCACGAAGTAATCGTACAAAGGTTCTGCAAACTCCGGAGCGGCGGCGTCGCTCCACGAGGGCCGCAGACCGCGTCGCACGTCGCCATACAACGTGAACTGCGAAACAATCAGCAGTCCGCCGTTAATATCTTTGAGCGATACATTCATCTTTCCTTCAGCATCATCAAAGATCCGGAGTGCAATGATCTTCGGCGCGAGATAGTCGGCGTCTTCTTTGGTGTCGTCACGCGCAACACCCAACAAAACGACGAGACCATTTCCGATCTCGCCGAC
>DATNDM010000192.1:0-3367 GCA_035553235.1 Pyrinomonadaceae bacterium
GGAAGACGCGCCCACCCGGCGAACCGCCGATCTATTAGCGCGATCCTGTAAATCCTGTAAAATCCGATGGTGACCTAATTTGAACCGCTTCTCTGTGCAACCTCTGTGTTCTCTGTGTCTCTGTGGTTGTGTTGGCCGGAATCACCACCGAGACACAGAGAACACAGAGGTTGCACAGAGAAATCTCTCAAACCAGGTCACTACCTAAAATCCTGAAATCGTTTAATGCAAGCTTCCGTCCAACAGAGCTTCTCCGAGACACGTGTGAACCGTGCGTATGAATTCGCCGATCTGTCTGACTACTCGTTCAAAGATCGCCTAATGATTCGCGCCGCCGATCTCGCCTTCTATCTACTTATCAATCTCATCGGACTGACCGCGCGTTTCGAGGTTATCGGCTGGGAAAATCACGAGAAAGCCGTAGCGAATGGCGGACTTCCGATCTACGTCTTCTGGCACGACCGCATTTTTCTGACGACTTACTGGTGGCGCAAACGACGCATCGTCGTGATGACGTCCCGCAGTTTCGACGGCGAATACATCGCACGGTTTATTCAACGGTTTGGCTACGGAGCGGTGCGCGGCTCGAGCACTCGCGGCGGCGTTGGCGCGATTGTCGAGATGGCGCGGCTGATGCGCGCGGGATGTACGACGGCGTTCACGATCGACGGCCCGAAAGGGCCGCGTTATATCGCGAAAATGGGCGCGGTGCTGCTTGCGAAGAAGTCGGGTCACCCGATCGTGCCGGTCACAATGGCGCTGGAACGTTACTGGACTACGCCGAGTTGGGATCTATTCCAAATTCCAAAACCTTTTACGCGCGCGCGGGTCTATGTCGCCGCGCCGATTAACGTCCCGGCGGACGCGGACGAGGCGACACTCGCGGCTAAACGTAATGAATTGCAGCAAACTCTCGACGATTTGAATCATCAGAGCGAACAGTGGCGCAACTCTCTCTCCGATAAATCCGTGTAATCTGTGGTTAAGAAAGGTATTGAATTGATGAAATCGATTATTGCATTCGTGCTTTGTCTCGTGTTTGTAGGCCTCGCAAACGGCCAGCTGAAACCTCCAACTGAGTCCGCCATGGATCGCTTCCTTCGTTACGTGAAGATCGACACGCAGTCGCAGGAAGACCAGACAACAACACCGAGCACGCGCAAACAACTCAACCTCGCGAACCTGCTCGCGAAAGAACTGACTGCCCTGGGAGCACAGAACGTGCGCGTCAGTGAGTTTGGCATCGTCTACGCTACCGTGCCGGGCAATCTCGCCGACAACTCGAAAGTGCCGGTCGTCGGTTTCATCGCGCACATGGACACCTCGCCCGCAGTTTCCGGCGAAAACGTCAATCCGATCATCCACAAAAACTACCAGGGCGGCGACATCACGTTGCCGAAAGATCCGACACAGGTGATCTCGGTCGCGAAGAACCCGGTTTTGAAGGACCTAATCGGCACCGACATCATCACCGCTGACGGTACGACGCTCCTCGGTTCTGACGACAAGTCAGGCTGCGCCGCGATCATGACGATGATCGACATCCTGGGCCAGAACCCGCAGATCAAACACGGCACGATCGCGATTGCGTTCACGCCCGACGAAGAAGTTGGAGGCGGCATCGAGAAGTTTGACGTGAAGGCTTTCGGAGCGAAGTTCGCGTACACGGTTGACGGCGAGGAGCTCGGCGAGATCAGCGAAGAGACATGGAGCGCGCGCACTGCGACGGTCACGTTCCAGGGTAAGAGCACGCATCCGGGGACGGCAAAGGGGATCATGGTCAATGCGATGTACGCAATCGCGGATTATCTCAATCGTTTTCCGCACGACATGTTGCCGGAAACGACCGAAGGGCGCGTCGGTTTTGTTCATCCGTACGCGGGCGTGATCGACGTCGAGAATTCGAGCTTGAAGATCCTGTTACGCGACTTCGACGTGAGTGGTCTCGATGCGAAGGAGAAGATGTTGCGCGATATGGTGGCCGAGACGCAGGCGAAGTATCCGGACGTGAAGATCACGATCGACGTCAAAGAGAATTACAAGAACATGAAAGAGGTGTTGAAGAACTATCCTGAGCTGACGAATAACGCGATGGAAGCGGCGCGGCGCGCGGGACTGAAGCCATTTTTGAAACCGATTCGTGGTGGCACGGATGGATCGAATTTGACGTTCCGTGGATTGCCGACGCCGAACCTGTTCACGGGCGGCGGAAATTTTCATGGCAAGCTGGAGTTTAATTCGCGTCGCGGTTTGGAGAAGACGACGGAGACGCTCGTTAATCTAGTGCAGATTTTTGCGGAGAAAAGTTAAGCCACGGATTAGACGGATCGTAGATCCGGATTTAAATCCCGATTTAAAATCCGTGTCATCCGTGGTTAAAACTACTATGAACAGCGGCTATGTTGCACTAATCGGTCGCCCGAATGCCGGTAAGTCGACGCTACTGAACCGGCTCGTGGGCCAGAAGATTGCCGCCGTGTCGGATAAGCCGCAGACGACGCGCTTCCGGATTCAGGGTGTAATCACAAAACCCGAGGGGCAGATTGTTCTTGTCGATACGCCCGGCGTGCATCAACCGGGCTACGAGCTTAACCGACGCATGATGGCGTCGGTGCAGGAAGCGCTGCTCGGCGTCGATCTCGTCTGTCTTATTCGCGACGCCTCGGTTTCGACAGGCAACGGTGATCGCTTCGTTCTCGATCTCGTCAAACGATCCGAAAAGCCCGCGCTGCTGTTGCTCAACAAGATCGATAAGCTCGAAGACAAGTCTGCATTGCTGCCGCTGATCGATTGGTACGGCAAGGAACACGAGTGGCGCGAGATCATTCCGATTTCAGCACTACAAGACGAGATGACTGACGTTTTAATCGAGAGCGCGTTGAAGCACCTGCCCGAAGGCGAGCCGATCTTTTCGGAAGACGAACTGACCGATCAATCGGTGCGCGTGCTCGTCGCCGAAATCGTGCGCGAGAAAGTTCTGCACGTGACCGGCGACGAGATACCGTACGTCACCGCTGTCGTTACCGAACGCTTCGAAGAAGTGCGCGAAGACTTCGCACGCATCAATTGCGTGATCGTTGTCGAGCGAGGGTCGCAAAAGAAAATCATCATCGGCAAAGGCGCGAGTCGTTTGAAAGACATCGGGATCAAAGCGCGCCGAGAAATTGAAGCGCTGTTGGGCCACCGCGTGCATCTCGAGCTGTTTGTGAAAGTCGAAGAAGACTGGCGCAACAAAGAGAATCTCCTGGATGAATACGGGTTAAGCGGCAATTGAGTCACGCACAAGAACAACACGAGGGATGGTACGCGCTCGACGTTGACCTCGACGATGCAGCACACGAAGCAGTCGAGTATGCGTTGATGGAAG
>DATNDM010000193.1:0-2141 GCA_035553235.1 Pyrinomonadaceae bacterium
ACAACACGAGATTCAATTTTGAGTATTGCTTGTGCAGGGCCAGTGCCGCCGACAGGATCCACGGACTGACCGGTATTACGAGGAGGTTCCTGATCGAATGTCGTTGGACCACGTCTGCCAGCAGCCGCACTGCATCGCGCGCCGCGCGGAACTGTTGCAGCTTCAGCAACGGGTAATAGGCGAGCGCGATCCGGTTCGGCAACCAACCTGGTCGCGCCGGCGAAGGCAGTTCAATCGATTGCGCCCTGCTCTTGCCGGGAGCGGGCGCGACGTGCGCGGGATGCGCGCTCCAAAGTTTTTCCGTCGGGAATCCAGTGAACAGGTTGTAGAGCGTCTCGCCAAAACCGCTCGCGTATCCCACGGGATAGTCTGCTATGACGAGAGTGTTAGACGACATCCGTCAGTTTTATCCGCGCAAATCCGTGGCTACACACGATAAAAACCCGCGCAACCGTCCGGCCCAGGCGCGCGGAAGATCCGGTCGCAAGACACCGTGTCGGAGGCTCGCGATCTCGCTGACAAACTGGACCAGCGCCCAAAGTCCGATATGCGCGAGTCCTTTGACGCGGCTCTGGCCCATCGTGATCGTCAATATTCCAAAACGCGAGCGCATCGAGAGGTACTGATGCTGGTCCGATCCTTCACGCCCACCCGTCGCCTGATGATGAATACACTTCGCCCACGGAACATAAAAGACCTTCCAATTCCGGCTGAGTCGATAACCAAGATCGAGATCCTCACCCGGCGAGCTACCAGTAAAGAACGATGCGAAACCGCCGACTGACTCGAATGCCTCACGTCGCAATGCACTCGCGCCACCGCCAATCCACTCGCAAGGTATGAGCTCGCGCGCGGTGGTTGGGAACCCATTCGGAAGCGCTGCTCCGATGAGTCGTCCCGGCTCGAATCCCTTCGTTTTTCCATGCAGGAGCGTGCGGTAGATTCGCCAGAAGAACGTGGGCGACGCCATCGGTTGGTTGACGAGGCAGCCCATCGTCGCGCCCACTTTCGGATCACTCAAAATGGGCGCGAAAAGCTCCTCAGCCCAATGAGCGTCGACTTCCACGTCGTCATCGACGAGCAAAAGGTTGTCGTAAGTCGCCTGCGATATGGCGAAGTTGCGCTGCGCGGCGCAGTTTCGTTCGCGGTAATGAAAGTAGCGCACGTCTAATCCAGCATCGCTCCAGCGTCGTTCCTTCGTGAGCGCCGGCGTTGCTTCGTCGTCCCCGCAATGGACCACCACGACTTCCCTGACCGGAACTGTTTGTTTGCTGAGACTATCGAGACAGAGTCTGAGCAGTTCGGGCCGGCCTACAGTGGCGATGATCGCGGAGATCGTCATCAGACTCGTTTCATCCAGAGACTCGATGCGCCTGTATTGGGCCACAGACGCTTCGTCTCAGCGCCGTGATCCAGGCAAAGCCAGTAATTGGCAAGCTTGACCTGAAACTGTTTGTTGAAGGACAGAAACGCTTCGAGCAGATATTGTTCGTTCAGTGCCATGCGGCGTTGGATGAGCCAATCGGCCGGGTAATCGTGTGGAAAGAAGATGTCGTGCACGTGCACCCAAACGCCCGTGGCGAGCCGCGGCAGGATTTCAAGAAACTCGTAACAAACGTCGCTGCCAAACTTCACGGTGTGGCTCGAGTCGATAAAGAGAATGTCGTTTGTGTTGAGACGTGAGAAGAAAGCGATGTCGAGCTCCTCAACACGCTTTTGGATCAGCTCGACGCTTGCGCCAGTGCCGTTGAGTCGTTCCGGATGAGGTTCGACGCAAGTCAAACTGCCGCTGCCGTTGCTTTTTAATGCTTTGTTCGCAAGCTGTGTTGAGTAGCCGCCGCCGATCTCGATGATTCGCTGTGGCTGCAAATGACGAATGAGGCAGTAGTAAACAGCCGCGTCGAAGCCGTTGAAAAAATCGTTCTTGAAATCGAATCCGGTGTCGAGGAGTTCGTTGCGATATTTCGTAAGCTCGCGCAGTAACCCTAGTTGATCTTGCGACTTGAAATCGATCGCAGAATAGCTGCGCCGGCGATTGACCTGTTCGGCCGTGATCGAGCTGAAGTCGGGTAGAGGTTCGTAGTAGTGAATCGGGCGAATGTGATAGACCCAGCGGTCGGAGATAGCCGGCTGGCTTTGTG
>DATNDM010000194.1:0-8983 GCA_035553235.1 Pyrinomonadaceae bacterium
AGCGGCGAGAAAGCGTCGGCGCCACCCGCTTTTATCACTGAGCGAATGCCGTTCTGGTGAAGAATGTCGTTCACCATCTCCGCTTCGGCCGGTGAGCCGACGTTTTGCAATGGCACAAAGCGCGCCTCGCTGTCGTCATGCGGGGAATGCAGCCGATCGACAAGCTTTGTGTTGTCGTCAGGACACGTGGTGACTCCGGGTTCGTATTCAGCTTCGCAAACTGGACAGATCATATGAGCTCCCTTTCAGCGCTTTGCCCAACAGTATTTTTGCCACAAAGAAGCACAAAAACTCAAAATAGGTTCTGCTCGTTATGAGCTTTTGTGCCTTTTGTGGCTAACTGATTCTTGCTTCAAACGGTATCTCATCAAAATGTGTCATCCGTTTGAAGGCGTGAAAACGGTCGTTGATCTCAGCGTGCCTGAGACGCCTGACTCGTTCGGTGCCAAACTCCTCCACATTAAACGAAGCCATCACGGAGCCAAAAATCATCGCGCGTCTCATCGCGCTCTCGTCGAGCGTTTCCTGGCTCGCGAGGTAACCCATGAACCCGCCCGCAAAGGTGTCGCCCGCGCCCGTCGGATCGAACACTGATTCCAGCGGATACGCGGGAATCGCGAAGTAACTGTCGCCGGTGAAGAGCGCAGCGCCGTATTCGCCACGCTTGATGATCAGCGCCTTCGGTCCCCAACTGAGAATCTCGCGCGCGGCCTTAATCAGGTTCGGAATGCCGGTGAGCTGTCGCGCTTCGGCGTCGTTGATGATCACGACGTCGACGACTTTGATCGTCTTCACGAGTGAATCGCGCGTGTGCTCGATCCAGAGATTCATCGTGTCGAGGGCGACGAGCTCCGCGTCGGGCATCTGTTCTCTGACGCCGCGCTGAAGGTCCGGCTGGATGTTGCCGAGAAACAGCAGTCGCGAACGCTTTGACTCCTCGGAGAGCTTTGGCTGGAAATCGGCGAAGACGTTTAAGTCAGTGTAGAGCGTGTGAGCGACGTTCAGATCGTACTCGTAACGACCGCCCCAACGAAACGTTTTGCCGTCTTGGATTCTCTCGATATCGCGCGTGCCGATGCCGCGACTCTCGAAAACTTCCTGCTCTGTAAAGTCACCGCCTACGACGGCAACGATACCGACGTTTGTAAAAAAGCTGGCTGAGATCGAGAAGTGCGAAGCGGAGCCGCCGAGGATGTGCTCCTTCTTTCCAAAAGGCGTTTCAACTTCGTCATACGCAACCGATCCGACAACTAAAAGGGACATGTGTGTTTGGTCTTTGGGTTTGGATATTAGAGCTTCTTCTCTGTGCAACAGAGGAATACATTTTACTGCTGCTTCGCGGCGCCGAGCGTTTGCAGCTCTTCGCGTGCTTGTTTCGCGAACTGGCTCTCGGGATAGTCTTTGATCAGCTTGTTGAGATAGTCGATGCCCATCTCGCGGAACTGCTGCGATGTCAGCGTCTTCTTTTCACCGCCGTCAAAACTGACGTACTGCTCGGGTTTCTGTTTACCTTTGTTCTCCGACAACCAGAGACTGCTCTGACCGGCCATCAGCAGCACTTCGTCAATCTTCGCGAAGTTTGGATTGCCGGCTATGATCTCCTCGCAACGCTTGAGTGCGGCGACGTATGCTTTCTTCAGTTTGAAATAGTTCTTAGCGACTTCGAGATTGTGCAGCGAGTCGCGCTCGAGATCAGGATCGCGAAGGGTCGACGGATCAGGACCACCCTTGACGCCTCCCTGCGCGAACGTTGCCGGGGCCACAAAAAGGACAAACAGAATCAAAAACACAAAAAGGAACTTCGATTTCATCGTCTTACCTCAATCTACGATGCGTATTTCTTCACGATCGCTTCCAGCTTCTTCTTCGTCGCCTCCGGCCAGAGATCGGGCGCCGTGAAGATCGCGTGCTGCAATGCCGAGCCGCACTTACAACTGCGCTCACCCGACTTCAGCTGCTTCACCGCTTCACGCAGGATGATCTGCGCATTCCGCACGTTCTTGTTCAAATACTCGATGACAGTCTCGACACTCACCGCATCGTGCCCGGGATGCCAGCAGTCGTAATCCGTCACGAGCGCCAGCGTCGCGTAACAAATCTCCGCCTCGCGCGCGAGCTTCGCTTCCTGCAAGTTCGTCATGCCGATGACGTCCATGCCCCAGGAGCGATAGACATTCGACTCCGCCACGGTCGAGAACGCCGGCCCTTCCATGCACAGGTAAGTCCCGCCACGATGGACCTTCACGTCAGCCGCGCCGCACGCGGTCTGCAACACATCACCGAGTCGCGCACAAACCGGATGTGCGAACGACATATGCGCGACGATCCCTTCACCGAAGAACGTCGATTCCTTTACACGCCCGCGAGTGCGATCGAAAAACTGATCGGGAATGACCATGTCGAGCGGCGCGTACTTCTCCTGCAATGATCCGACCGCCGACGCCGAGAGAATACTCTCGACACCGAGCAGCTTCATCGCGTAGATGTTCGCGCGAAACGGAACTTCGGTCGGCGTGAGGCGATGACCGCGTCCATGACGCGGGAGGAAAGCAACTCGTTCACCTTCGAGGGTGCCGACGATGAACACATCGGAGGGTGGTCCAAACGGAGTGTCAACTTTGACTTCTTCAATCGCAGTCAGCTCCGGCATCTGGTAAAGCCCACTGCCGCCGATGATGCCGATGCGAACTCCTGCTGCTGTACTCATGAAAGCTCTTCGCCCCGATACGGAATCGGAGTGATTTCCTTTTCTCCCTGCTCGAGCCGGCACAAAGGCTCATCAGGATCGTGGTAGAACACGCAAATCCAATTTTCGCGCGCGGCTTGCGGTAACAACCGCTTCTTCGCGTCGAGCGTCTCGATCGGATAAAGGTCGTAACCGGGGATCCACGGCAGACGAACGTGTGCGCGCATCGGTACGAGATCAGCAAAGCCGAACATCGTCTTACCGTCTCGCTCGAGTCGCCAGCACTGCATCGACCGATTGTGACCTGCGATCGTGTTCATCATCAGGCCAGGTACGACTTCGTAATCGGAATCCTTCGCTTCGAGCTGGCCTGAGTCAACGAGTGGTCGCCAGTTCTCGGGCAAGTAGCTTGCGCGATCGCGCTCGGTCGGCGCGTCAGCGTGTTCCAGCTCAGCGCGTGAGACGAAGTAGCGCGCGTTCGGAAATGAAGCTACGGGCCTGCCGGCGGCGTCGAGCTTTGTATTGCCGCCGGCATGATCGAAATGCAGATGCGTGTTGACGACGATCGTGATCTCGTCTGCACTGACGCCGGTGCGTGACTTCAGTGTGTCACTTAGCGGACGCACGCGCTCGATGCCGTACATCGACTGCTGCTTCGCCGTCCACTTATCACCGATGCCGGTTTCGATCAGGATCTTTTCAGCGCCCGCGTCGATGAACACACAATTCATGTTCATGCGGATGCGATTGTCATCGTCAGGCGGGCAATCCCTCGCCCACAGCTTGCGCGGGACCACTCCAAACATCGCCCCGCCATCGAGACGGAATTCGGTGTCTTGAATTACCTCAACCCGATAGTCACTCAGTTGCATCGCTTAAAGCCGAACACGGATGAACCTGATTAATGACGGACCATCAGTATTCATCCGTGTAGATCCGTGGTTAGTGCGCTTTTGGCTTAGCCGGACTCTGTTTCGGGGCTGTCTTTGCCGGCGGCGGCGCGGGCGCAGGTGGTTCTTCTCCCTGCGGCGGCGCACTAAATCCCGGCGGCAAGCCCTGCGACGGCTGCTGCTCAGGCGGCTTCACCGTGTAGTTGTCCGGCACCTTCACGTGCGAACGAGCGACGATGTCGTCGAGCACTTTCTTCGCCTTCTCCTGTTCGAGTGCGGCCTTGGCCTTATCGCGTGAGCTTTGCGGCGGCCCAAACGGATTGGCGCCCGCGTCGCTGATCAGAATGTGACGAGCATGAATCTTCTCTTCCGTCTTGCCGTCTTTCGTCTCCGTCTTGCGCTCTTCGAGCTTGATGATGTGGAAACCAAACTTGCTCTGGACCACGTCGCTGATCTCGCCCGGCTTCAACGCGAAAGCAGCCTTCTCGAACTCGGGAACCATGTCGCCATGTCCGAACCAACCGAGATCGCCGCCTTTGTCTTTGCTGCCGTCAGTTGAATACTCCTGCGCGAGTTTGCCGAAGTCTTCACCGGCGCGGGCGCGCTTCAAAACTTCTTCTGCTTTGGCGCGGTTCTTCTGATCGGTGTCCATCTCCGGATGGCTCTTAAGATACGCTGTTACTTCGTCGTCGCTCGCTTTCATCTTGTCCTGCAGCTTGTCGACGGCGTATTTCTGCGCCAGCACACGCGCGTGCTGCAACATCATCTGCAAACGAACTTCGGGCTTCCGGTCCATGCCCTGATCCATCGCTCTCTTTTCGGCGATGTAGATACGTCCGAGGCGTTGCTTCAGCATGTTTAGCTGCTCGGGTGGAATCTCTTGCGAGGCTAACTGTGGATTCTGGGCCTTCGCGTCGGCAATGATCTGATCAAACTTCTGCTGGTTGCCAGGCTGTTTGAAAAACTCATCAACTTCGGCGTCCTTGATGTCGCCTTCACCCTTCTCACCCTGCGCCTCGAAATACTTTTGAGCGATAACGCTTGCCTTCTGAAACTCGAGTTGCCGCTTCATGTCAGGACTGTTGCCCACGCCGTTGTTTTCTGCTTCTTCAGCGACCGCGAGCAGGCGTCGTACGTCCAGCGCGAAATCTTTTCGCGCGGCTTCGTCAGTGGCGAGTCGGGCACGCATTTGCGGCGGCTGATCCTCCGCGATCATCGCCATTTCTTCAGGCGTGAGTTCGACGGGGCCGGGCCTGCGGGCCTTGACCTGCCAGAAGATCAATCCCCCGGCAAAGATGACAGCCACAGCGGCCGCGATGAGAGCTTTTTTGGTTGAATTCAAAATACTTTCCTTTCCTATTGGTGCTGCACAAGCTCGAGCAGCACTCCATTTGTCGATGAGGGATGAACAAAAGCGACCAGACAGCCACCTGCACCCACTCGCGGCGTTTCGTCGATGAGCCGTGCTCCTTTGCTCTTCAATTCCGCGAGCGAGGCGTTGATGTCCGCCACCTCGATCGCGATGTGGTGCATTCCGGGTCCGCGTTTAGCGAGAAACTTTCCGACAGCGGAATCAGGACTCAGCGGTTCGAGCAGCTCGACGTGAGTGTCGCCCACCGCCAGCATGCATACCTTGACGCCCTGTTCCGCGACTTCTTCGGTCGCATCGACTTTCAAACCGAGCGCGTCCTGCCACACGGCCAGACCATCTTCGATGCTCTTCGTGGCGATTCCGATGTGATCAACTTTTAGCAGCCTGAATAATCTCCTCAACCGCAGAATACGGGTCTCTTTGACGCGTTGCAACTTCGTCGGCGAGCCGGTTAAGCATAGCAACCGAGGCATCACTTCCCAAAACGCGCGACAGGAGACTTTCCCGCAAAAGCTCGACAATTCGCCAGCGCGCGATGGCGCGACGGCGTTCGCTGCTCGTTCGCGCTCCGAGCTGCGCCCGCGAAAAGCTTTCGATTGCCTGCGCGAGGTCGGTCACACCCTGATTTTCAGTGGCCACGGTTTTGACGATTGGCGGGTCCCAACCGTCGTCGCGGGAGGCCAGCGACAGGAGGGATTCGAGCTCCTTTTCCGTCGCGTAAACGCCTTCTTTATCGGCTTTGTTGATGACGAAGATGTCGCCAATCTCCATGATTCCGGCTTTGATCGCCTGAATGTCGTCGCCCATCCCCGGTACCAAAACGACAACAGAGACATCAGCGGCTTTGACCACCTCGACCTCATCCTGCCCGACACCGACTGTCTCGACGATGATCTTTGCGTAACCCGCCGCATCGAGAATCGCGACTGCGTCGACTGTCGCGCGCGCGAGCCCGCCCAGATTGCCGCGCGTCGCCATCGAGCGGATGAACACGCCGTCGTCGAGTCCGAGCGTCTGCATCCGGATGCGGTCGCCGAGGATCGCGCCGCCGGAGAACGGACTCGACGGATCGACTGCGACGATGCCGACGCGTTCGTTGTGCTTGCGATAGAAGAGTGCGAGCTTATCGACGAGTGTTGACTTACCGGCGCCAGGCGAGCCGGTGATTCCGATCACGAGAGCGCCGCGCGACCGTTGGTAGATCTCCTTCATCAACGCGGCCGCGCCGTCCGCACCATCTTCAATCTTCGAGATGGCACGCGCCACCGCCGCCGCCTCACCATTACTCACCCGTTCACTAAGACTAGCCATTGTTTGATCACAAAAAGCACAAAGGTCTCAAAAAAGAGATGTGCCTTTTGTGGTCCTTTTTGTGCTTTTTGTAGTTAAAGGGATCGAAGTAATTCACGGGCGATAATGATCCTCTGGATCTCGGAAGTGCCTTCGCCGATCGTGCAGAGCTTCGAGTCGCGCCAGTATTTTTCGGGCGGATAGTCTTTCGTGTAACCATAGCCGCCGTGTACCTGGATCGCCTCTTCGCAAACCTTCACACTCACTTCCGACGCAAACAGCTTAGCCATCGACGACTCCTTCGTCGTCTTCTTCCCCGCATCCTTCATCCACGCCGCGCGATACATCAGCAAACGCGCAGCATCGATCTGCGTCGCCATGTCCGCGAGTTTGAACTGGATCGCCTGAAACTCCGCGATCGGCTTTCCAAACTGTTGCCGCTCCTGCGCGTAACGTACTGCCGACTCGTACGCGCCCTGTGCGATACCGACTGCGAGGGCTGCGATCGAGATACGGCCACCGTCGAGAATCTGCATCGCATTCACAAACCCCTGACCTTCTTCACCAAGCAACTGATCCTGCGGCACGAAGCAGTCTTCAAAGACAACGCTCGCCGTTTCTGACGCGCGCAGCCCAAGCTTGTTTTCTTTCTTCGACGGCGAGAAACCTTTCTGGCCTTTCTCGAAAATAAATGCCGAAATCCCTTTGCTTCGTTGCGCCCGATCAGTCACGGCCATCGCAACGCAAGTGTCAGCGTGAATCGCGTGCGTGATGAAGTTCTTCGAACCGTTGACGATCCAGCCGTTATCAGCGCGCACGGCAGTTGACTTGGTTCCCGATGCATCCGAACCAGCACTCGGCTCCGTTAGTCCCCACGCGCCGAGATGTTCGCCCGTCGCTAACGGCGTGAGATATTTTTTCTTCTGCTGTTCGGTGCCGTACTGATAGATGTGGTTCGAACAAAGCGAATTGTGCGCGGCGATCGAGATACCGACCGAGCCGTCGACACGCGAAAGCTCTTCGATGATCGTGGCGTACTCGACATAACCCATCCCCGCGCCGCCATACTCCTCCGGAAAAAGCACACCCATCAACCCGAGCTCCGCGAGTTTTGGTTTCAGCTCGATGGGAAAGTGCTGCGATTCATCCCATTCCATGACGTGAGGCGCGATCTCCGATTCAGCGAACTCGCGCACGCTCATCTTGATCTGTTGTTGCTCTTCAGTTAAGTCAAAATGCATGATTGATTTTTAACACGGATCACACTGATCAGCGTAATCTGCGGGTCTGCTTTTTCATCATTCTCGCGACTTCGCCGGGCGATAGAAGTCGCCAATATCCCGGCTTCAAATCCTCGTCATGGAGGAACCCGATGCGCGTGCGTCGCAGCTTCAACACCGAATGCCCGATCAACTCGAACATCCGTCGCACCTGTTGATTGCGTCCCTGGTGCAACAACACTTCGTACCACGCGTTGGTCTGCGTCTCGTGCAGCATCTTGATCTTTGCGGGCGCCGTGCGAGTGCCGTCTTCGAGCGTAATGCCGCGGCGCAGTCTTTCGATCCCGCCTTCGGCAGGCACACCTTTAACTTTCACTTCGTAAACTTTCTCGACGCGGTTGCGAGCGGCCGTGACGTAGTTCGTGAACTCGCCGTCGTTCGTGAGCAGCAACAAGCCTTCAGTGTTGAAATCGAGACGTCCAACCGGATGAACTTTTCCGAGCGACGGCGGCAACAGTTCGGTGACTAAGGGCCGTCCCTCAGGATCGGAAACACTCGAGAGGTAACCCTTCGGCTTATTTAGCAGGACGTAAACTTTTTCGCGAGACTGAAGCTGAGGATTGATGAGCTTCCCGTTGACCTTGATGTGGTCCTTGTCCGGATCAGCTTTCGTGCCGAGCTCTTTGACTACTTCACCATTGACCGTCACCCGACCCGCCACGATCAACTCTTCCGCGTGCCGGCGCGACGCGATACCCGCCGCCGCGATTAGTTTTTGCAGACGCTGCTCCATTTTGTTCTTTCTGTGCCTTTTTGTGGTTCATATTACGATCCACCACTCAGATCATGAAAATCCTCCACGCTGGGCAGCTCCGACAAATCCTTCAACCCAAACTGCAATAAAAACTCTTTCGACGTGCCGTACATCATTGGACGTCCGACAGTTTCCTTGCGGCCCTTCGCAACGATCAACTTCTTGTCGAGTAAAGTCTTGATCGACGACGGCGACTGCACGCCACGTATTTCGAGAATCTCAGGCACGGTCACCGGCTGGCGATACGCAATCACTGCGAGCGTCTCGAGTGAAGCGATACTGAGCTTCGCGCTTGGTCGCGTCTTCAAGAACGCACGCACGTGCTCGTGATACTCAGGCCTCGTCGCAAACTGCCAACCACCTGCGACTTCACGCAACTGCAAACCACCGTTCCGCGCATTAAACTCCTGGGCCAACGCCTGGATCGTCTCGCTGACGACGGCCTTGTCTTCCTCGAGAACGTCGGCGATCGTCTTCACGCTCAACGGCTCGTCTGAAACGAAGATAAGAGCTTCGATCACAGACGCGCGTTCCGCCTGGCTCTGGGGTGACGCTAACGGCCCATCGTCGCCGGCTTCTGCCTCAGTCGATACCGAGGTCTGCTCGGCCTCGGCCACCATCGCGGCCAGCTCACGACTTGCCTCTTCGTTCAGCGCCGCTTCGTCGACAGATTCCTGGTTTAGAATCTCTTCCATGTGTTAGCTCGCTACA
>DATNDM010000195.1:0-4954 GCA_035553235.1 Pyrinomonadaceae bacterium
CGACAAAACTCAAGCCGCCGGTTGGCACCGCGCTGATCTTGCGGGCCATGAAATCAAGCACGAGCTTGGTAGAACTTAGACGGTCGTCCCCGGGCCCGAGCAGCAGACTCGGATTCATGATCACGAGCCGCAAACCTTTGCCCTGAAAACGTTCGAGCGCGGCCATCTCCTGGTAGGCTTTGCTCGCGTAGTAGGGCCAACGCGAGATCAGGTCGAGCGGGACGGGGTAGGTTTCGTCGGGAATGACTTCACCGTCTTTCGTGACGGCGATCGTACCGCTCGTTGACGCGAGCACGATTGTTTTCACGCCGGCGGTTTTGGCAGCGTCGCAGAGTAAGCGCGTGCCTTCGACGTGAACGTCGTACATCTCGCGCGCGTCTTCGCGCTCACGCGAGACTTTGCCGGCGAGGTGATAGATCTCGCTGATGCCTTCGACCGCGCGCTTGTTGTCGTCGGCATTCGTGATGGAGCCGGCAAACGTCTCGACACCCAGATCGACGAGCCAATCGGGTATTGACGACGCCATCACTCGCACATCTTTAGCGCCTTCTTCGATCAGTTGGCGCACAAGATGCGAGCCGAGAAAACCCGTGCCTCCCGTGACGAGGGTAACGGCGCGCTGCCGCTTCTCGATCGCGGCACGGCGCTTCGTGCCGGTCGTCGTCATGCGAGCTGTGCGTTTAGTTGGTGTTTTGGAAGGCATACTACTTACAAGCACTTTCATCCACAGATTACGCCGATGTGTTCATGCTTCTCCGTAATCTGTGGATGAAAAATCTTAATCCCTACACTGCAACCTCTTCGCTCACTAGTTCTTTCTTGCGATCGCTTTTCCAGAGTTTCCGTAACGCCTTCGCGTCGAAGTCGCTGCGCGTGCGATCGCGAAGGTTGACGACTTCGTGCCTGACGCGCGCCGCGATGAGCCGGTACGCTTCGGCCCGCGGCAGGCCCTTCGTCATCTCCTCGAGTTCTTCGATCTCGAGGAAGCGCCCGATGCGCGCACCGACTTCGCGATTCTTGATCAGCGCCGTTCCCTTCGGCATCGCCATGTACGTGCCGTCGAGATAGATCGGCAGTATTCCGACGCGCGCGTGCAGTGCGAGATAACCAACAACGGGCTTGAAGTCCGCCATGATCCCCGTCATCGAACGCGTCCCTTCCGGGAAGATGAGCGCGTTGTAACCACGATCGAGAAACGACTTCGCGTGCCGCAGCGACTGCCGCAGCGAACCCGTGCGCTCCATCGGCACCAGGTTCGTGAAGTTTTCCATCACTGCGCGTTTGTACTTCGTGTCGAAGAAGTAATCGGCAGCCGCGAGTGCGACGAGATCTTTGCCAAACTCACCGAGCGCCATCTTCGTCAGGCCCATGTCGAGGTGCGAACAGTGGTTCGCAGCGACGAGAAAGTTCGTGTGCGGCGGAATGTTTGAACGTCCTTCGTAGTGCGTGCGCAGGAATTGATCGTAAAGAAACTGCTGCAGGAAGTCGGCGGCCTTGTTTCCCGCGGTCTTCACGAACGACGGCACATGAATCTCATCGTCCTTCTTTTGCTCGTCCACGCGCGTCTCCTGCTTCGGCGCGGCGTTGGGCTGGCGCGAGACCACAGTCAGCAGTTCGCGCACGTCCTGAATCTCGTTGAAACGTTCCGGCGAGGAGATGGTGCCGCCGGCATTCTCGATTGCCGTCGCAAGCTCGACAAACATCAGACTATCAAAACCAAGATCGCTCAAGCGCATGTCGTTCGAAACTTCCGATCGCGAACGATTCGCGACGCTGGCGACGAGGTTCAGTAACCAGAACGAATCGGCGTTCGCGGTTTCCTGGGCACTGCTGCGGCCCTTCGACTTCTGTGTCTCTTCCAGCGACTCCATGATCTGGACCACTTCACGTCGCTTCACTTTGCGCGTCGCAGTACGTGGTAGTTCGATGTCCGTGAAGTGCAAAACTTTCACGCGTTTGAAGTAGGGCAGGGAAGCCGAGACTTCGCGGAAGTGCTCTTCAACGAGACGATGCAACGCCGCGCGCGAAAGGGAAATGTCGTACTCGTCATCGGCTACGACGAGACACGCCACCTTCTCGCCGATACCGTCAGCCAGTCCGACGATGCTCAGTTCTTTTACGTAAGGCGAGTTGCCGTAGATCTCTTCGAGTTCGTCCGGATAGACATTCTTGCCGTTCGTATCCACGATGATCTCTTTCGAACGTCCAACGAGATAGAGATTGCCGTCGTCATCAACGCGACCCAGATCGCCCGTGTAGAGCCAGCGATCGATGAGCGTCTTGCGCGTGGCAGCCTCGTCTTCGTAGTAACCCAGCATCACGTTTGGACCACGTGCGAGAACTTCGCCGACGCCGCTTGCATCGGGCTCGGCAATGCGAACTTCGACACCGGGTAACGGCTTGCCGACCGTTCCCGTGAGCATTTTGTTTTCTGGTCGTGTGACAGTCAGCACCGGCGAGGCTTCGGTCAAACCGTAGCCTTCGAGAATCGTGAAACCGAGGCCGTGAAAGTCGCGCTGAATCTTCTCGCTCAACGCCGAGCCGCCGCTGATGAAATAACGAATGCGCCCGCCGAGACCCTCGTGAATCGGATAGAACAGGATTTGTCCGAAGTTGAGCGGCGTCTTGTCGCGGAGCCACGCATTGGCCCACATCAGATTGTCCGCCGCCTTGCCGATCCAGTCGCTGCGTTCGTAGAGGCGATTCTTAATACGACGATGCAAAAGTTCCCACAACGCAGGCACACCAACCATGCCCGTCACGTGACCATTCTTGATCGCGCGCGCGAGTGCATCGCTCGTTAACTCCGGCAGATACGTGATCTGCGCGCCACGACTCAGCGGTGTCAGAAAACCTGTCGAGAATTCGAACGTGTGATGCAACGGCAATACTGACAGCACACCATCGCGAATCGTCATGTCGAAAACTGACGACAACATCGAAACCATGCTCGTCAGGTTGCGATGCGAGAGCATCACGCCCTTCGGCTGTCCAGTCGTGCCTGAAGTGAAAATCAGGGAAGCGACGCTCTGCGCGTGCGCGCGTTGCGGCAGCAGTGCGATGCGTTCGTCTTCAGTCTGCTCGTCAGGTAACGCGAAGACCTGCTCATACGTCCAGAGCCGCGTGACGCCCTGTTCGCGCAGCAGGTCTTGCAGATCAGGATGCTCGTCAAGAACGGCCTGACTGCAAACGATGCCCGCGGCGTTTCCAGCACGCGCGAAGTTAAGAATCTCGGCAGTCGAACTTTCCGGATCGCAGGGAATGCACGTGGCGCCCGTCTTCAGCACGCCGAAGTAGCTCATGCCCCACTCGGGCGCGTTGCTGCTGACGAGCATCACGCGATCGCCCTGCTTGATGCCTTCACTCGCGAGGAAACCCGCGACTCGCGTCGCCAGCTCGCGCACGTCCGCATAGGTGTATTGCTCCTTGCGACCATCGCGCTCGATGCGCATCGCCACCCGCGTCGCGTGACGCTTCGTCGAAGTCTCGAACAGCTCGAGCAGATCGCGGTACGTGTAGACGCGTTTTGGCTGCGCGCGCATCTCGTCTTCGAGCGTCGGGAACACCCACTTCGTGAGCCCGGGCAGGTGAATGTTGAGCCAGTAGTTGTACCAGTCAAACTTTTCCGGATTCCACGTCAGCAGCGAGCGTTCGTCTTCACTAATGCTGTCGAAGAGCGCGCGCACGTTATCGGAACGAAAAACGTAAGCGTTCTCGACCGTGAACGGGCGGAACATATCGAACGCTTCAGACGTCTCGCGGGTCAGTTCTTCAACTCGTTCGACGCTGCTCTTTACGCGATCTATCACTTCGCCAACACGACCGCCGCCCCAGCGCGGGCGCACACTGTCGAGCAACGACGACGCTTTCTTCGCCGCCGCATTGAACATCGGCACCGACGTGTTTTCAAATTTCGAAACGGTTACAGGCCGCGGTTCCATTAGGCCCTGGATCTTGTTGAGGATCTTGACGCCGCTGTCCTTTTCTTCGAAGTACTTGCGCTTGTCCAGTCCGCACAGGCCGATGATGCGCTCCATGTTGTTGGCGTTCGCGTCGCCCGTGGCCGCCTGAAAAACGAGTTTCGGCTCCTCGACGCAGGCCTGCGCCGAGACGGCCAGCATCACCGACGCGACCTGGTCCACTGGGGTGATGTCCAGAATCAGTTTCGGATCGGCGGGAATCTGTGTTTGGCCTTTGCGGATCAGAAAGATGATCGGCGCCGTGGTCGTGAAACCTTCATTCCAGCCCGGAAACGGGTATGACATCGCTGATTCGACGATGCTCGGGCGCACGATGCTGCGCACCATTTCCTTTTCCGCGGCAACGAGTTGTTCGCCGAGAGATTTCGTGTACGTGTAAATGTTGGGCCAACCCCAGTACGCGGCTCGTTCGACGCCGAGATCGGTTAGACGCGTGCGCGTCCAGACTTTTCTTTCGCGGGCGACGGCGAGTCCGAGTGCGTCAGGATCATCAACGTCGCGACCTTCTTCGTTGAGTCGTTTGCGTGCGAGCTCGCGGAAACGAGCCGCCATCATTGCATCGCGCGCTTCGTCTCGGACGCGATCCGCGAGTTTGGCGCAGTCAGCGATCTCCTGGTCCACTGAAAACTGCACGCCTGACATTTCAGGCTCGAGACGTCGCGGGAAGTAACCGAGCACCGGATCGCTTTCCCAAACCGCGCCGGAGCGATTGCCCGCGACGAAGCAGGTCGAGACGTGAACGAGCGCTGGACGTTTCATCCGGCGCGCGAAAGCGATGACATTCTGGGTACCGACGACGTTCGTGCGCAGTCCGCTTTCGAGTGTCGGGTTGAAAGTCACATTCCCCGCTGAATTAATAATGATGTCGATATCGTCAGCGATTGCCTGTGCTTCTGCTTCGCTGTAACCGAAGTTCGTCTCGGCGATGTCGCCGCCTTTGACTATGACCTTGTCGTTTACGAAACCTTCGAGCG
>DATNDM010000196.1:0-7149 GCA_035553235.1 Pyrinomonadaceae bacterium
TCTGTTCCTGGGCCATCTGTGCGGGTGTCTTCTGCGGGTCGCGCCAGTTATCGAGGATGCCGACTTGGTGGACACACTGTAAAGTGCAGGTTGGCGCACACCACTTCTCGGTCTTGTACTCGCGATCGAAGTCTTCCATCGTGTACTGGTCGAGCGGAATTCCGGGATAGCCGCGCTGCTGTGAACACCAGTGCACGAGACCCTCTTCACAGATGTAGAGGTATCGCGCGCCGGCGCGGCAACGCCAGTTGTAAGGCTTGCCTTCGGCGATGCTGTCCTGAAACCAGTTCAAGCGCGCATGATCCTTGTTTCCGAGTTTCTTGACCTGCTGAAAGATGTTCTTCTCTTTTTCCGAAAGCGGCTTGAGTGTTCCGTCAATATCGTGAATCACGCCGACCGTCGTCGAGAAGCCGAGCTCCGTCGCACGACGCGCGACAGTCAATGCGTCGTCAGGATTCTTGATGCCGCCGCCGATAACTGAATTGATGTTGACGTGAAAGTCAGCATACTCGGAAAGGTAACGCAGTTTCTTATCCAGCACGCGCAGGCTCTTGCGCGAGACTTCATCCGGTTCAACGTTATCGATGCTGATCTGCAAATACTCGAGCCCGGCTTTGTTGAGACGCTTGATGCGCTCGGGCGTGAAGTAATAACCGTTCGAGATCAGACCGGCGATCATGCCGCGCACGCGAATGTGATGAATGATCTGGTCGAGCTCGGGATGCATCATCGGCTCGCCGCCCGAGATCGTGACGATCGAGGTGCCGAGGTCGGCGAGCTTGTCCAGCCGCTTTTTGATGATTTCGAGATCGATCGGCTTCGAAGTGTGATCGTATTCGTTGCAATAGCCGCAGGCGAGATTGCAGCGGCGCATCGGGATCAGATGGGCCAGCACCGGATGCCCGGTCGAGAGCAGCGCGCGGCTGATAAAACCGGCCTCGCGCAGCTTCAGTTTTAGAAATTTTGTCTTCCGCATTTTGACGCGAAGAATACGAGACGACGACGGTCCAACGCAACTCCAGCCACAAAAAAGCACGAAAGAATCAGCCACAAAAAGGCACAAAAAGCACAAATGGTTGATGAAGTTTGCGCCTCATTCAACCATTTGTGCTTTTTGTGCCTTTTTGTTGCGAAACTAGCTCTTGACGATCTTTACGTTCGGATCGAGCTTGACGTCAAAATCGCTCTGGCTGATCTTTTGATTCTTTTCCAGTGACGTCAAACGCATGGTCGTCGAGTCGTCGTTCTTCTCGACAAGCTTGGCCTGGACCGGCATACCACCAGCATCAATCCAGACTTCTGCGTACTTGTAACTGGCGTTTCCCTTTGGAACGAGCGTCAGGTGAATCGTGCTGACACCGCCCCACAAAGTTTCTTCACGAACGTCCCTGACCGGCTCGTAGCGCGCCTCGAGTTGCTGGCGCGACATGTTCATCATGTCGAGTAAACCCGACGCTTTGCTGTCTTTACCGCCCACTTTGTTCGCAGCGCCTACGTAGGCAACGCCCAACGCCGGCCGAAACAGTGTGTACTTGTTGTTGTTGACTGACAAAACTTCGCGTCGCGGCTGGCTCCAATCGATACGGACGGATGCCTGCCGACCGGCACCGGGCATGTAAATCACTACTCCCGCGTACTTATCTTCAGTGCCAATCTGCGAATTGTACTTGACCATGCTGATGCCGGCGCGCAACGACTTCAACGTCTGCCGGTTCTTCTCCATCCGATTCAACACCGAACTCACCAGGCCTGCTCCCTGACCGTTCGTCGTGGTCGGGGTAACAATGACGAGCGTCGATAATATGAAAGCTAACATCAGGCCCGAGGTAATCAATCTCTTCATAAATACTCCTTGCGTCGCTTCTCCTTTCGCGAGGTCCGAACAAAAAACCCCGCAATTATAGGGAATGACTAACGTATGTCAACCTCAAAACTGTGGGTTGTTCCATCAGGTCCGGGTACCTTCCGGACGTCCAGCACCTCGATATCACTACGTCTCATGAGCTGTCTTACACGCTGCTCAATTTGAGTCCTATCGTCTTCATTTCCAATCAGTTCGGGTGTTAATACCAGGGTTCTGGCAACTGCGCTTTGATGCACCGTATTCGGGGCTCGTTCGCCAGTCGTAAACCAGCTTTTTGGCGTTAAAAATATGAAGATCAGTATGACCACACACAGAAGATCCCATTGCCACGTGTTTCTTGCGTAATTCCAGAAGAAGATCTTCTTAAGTGTGGTTAACAGGCCTCGCACGTCCTCAAGCTTGCAAGTAAACAGCCACGGGAATCGCGGCTGGTGGGTCGGTTTGATTCTAACGTCCGGATTGCAGTCCTGTAAAGAATTGAAACTTTCTCTGCGTAGTCTCCGCGTCCTCTGCGCCTCTGCGGTAGAAGAAAGCGGAAAATAAACCGCGGAGGCCCAGAGACTACGCAGAGTTGAACCAGGGTACCACCAGCTGTTTTCACAGCCGGACGGTTGGCGCTTGTTCTACGATGTGTCCGTCGCGCATCTGAACGATCCGCTTACACATGGCCGCAGCTTCAGGATTATGAGTAATCATGATGATGGTCTGGTTGAAACGGTAGTTCAACTCCTGAAACATATTGAGGACAAGAGCTGAATTTTCAGAGTCGAGATTGCCAGTCGGCTCGTCGGCGAGAACGATGGCCGGACGTGTCACAACCGCACGCGCGAGGGCGACTCGCTGCTGTTCGCCACCGGATAGTTCGAGTGGTTTGTGGTGTAGTTTGTCTTCGAGTCCTAACAGGCGAAGCACGTCGCGCCTGAGTTGCGCATTGCCGCCGCCATTGCCATGAATTCGCTCCGCCAGTCGGAGATTTCCTTCGGCCGTCAACGTGGGAAAGAGATTGAAACGTTGAAAGACAAACCCGATCTTCTTGCGACGAACCGCCGTTCGTTTTGCGTCTGAAGCGGCGGTGATGTCTTCACCATCAATGACGATGCGACCGGAAGTGGGCGTCAACAATCCGCCGAGCAAGTGCAGCATCGTTGATTTGCCACAACCAGACGGACCCATGATCGCCAGGAACTCGCCTTCCTGTACTTCGAGCGAAACTCCACGCAACGCCGGCACATCAACTCGTCCGATGCGATAAACTTTTACCAGATCTTCGGCTTGTAGAATCGTTCTCATTAAGATTCCGACTAGTGTACCGAGTACGCATTACCCGGCGCTACCGCGCGCGGCATCATTGTTTGTTAGCTGTGACTTTTTTGTGCTGTGCGTCGAGATCGACTTCGGGCAATCCCCACTTGTTTTCCAACACAAACGCCCGCGGTGGATAATCGCGGTTCAGTTCCACTGACGCAGAATCCTGATAGGTGATACTCAACTTATATTGATCCTGTGGGCGCGTGATCTCAACACGACTGGGCAACGAAGCTGTCGGACCACTGCCAAGCGCTTTCTCATTCGAATAAGAAACGTCCGTGATGAGCTGTCCTTTGTCATCATAACTTTGCACGCGCGCCAGACGGATTCCGTTAACGCGATCAAACCAGAAACGCCGGACCAACTTCGCGTCACCAGGCGTCGCTGTAGAAAACTCCTCGAGCAGATAATAACCACGCATCACGCGCGAGTTTTTCTTCGCTTGAGTACGAGTGTCAGTCTCCTCGTTGAAAAACTCGCTCTGAGCATAAATCATCGAGCTATTCTGCTCGATCGGACGAATCATGAATGCGTCAGTCAGATGTTGCGGACGCAGGTTCGAAAGCGCGCTTACTGTTACTTTCTCCGTCTTCTCCTCATCCGTCTGTGCCGTGGTCGCATTCCCGTCTGCATCGAACGTGCCATAAACGGCGCTGTTAGTTCCCTTCACAAAGCGCTTGTACTTGTCATCACCTTTCAGCACCGCAACGCGGAAATGTTCGCCGTCTGACGTCATCTGCGCGAGGTCGACGAAAACCAGCTGAATGGTGAGATAGATCTGACCGGGCCGCTGCAAAGTGATCGTGCCATCGACGAGTCGATATCGATCCGCGATGCCTACCGACGCGAACGAGGTATCTTCAAACCGGATGTCGACCTTGCCGTGAATCGATTTGACAGTTGAAAGCCGGTTGATTTCCTGTATGAGCCGGGCCTTGTCGGCTTTGGCGAGCGGCTGCAGAAGCTGCGGGACGGTGACTTTCTTCTTGGCGCCAAACAGATCACAGCCCGCAGTGAACAACAGGACTGAGACAGTTAAGACTGACAGCAGTAAACGAGAGGGCACGTTTCTGTAGGCATTGAAATATTTGAGCATCAACCTTCAGGCGCCAATCATACGTCAAACGCCAAAGAATCGGGAAATTGCGGCGTCTAATCTACCGCCAACGGCTTCTTCCCGAATCGTCCCCGCAGTTTGTTAATCGAATTTCGAATGCTCGGCATACTCAACAACTTCTGTTCCAACCGGTGTCTTCCCGGAAAATCAAGCAACATTATACCGAGAAGCACTGTCAGCAAGCCCTGCCCCGGCACGCCCGGCAACGAGAGCACGATCCCAAGCACTACCAGCAAAACGCCGCCGACGTTTTTCGCAATCACCTTCGCTGCATGAAGCCACGGGCGTGGGCCCGCCCAGAATTTTGTTTTGCGTTTGGTGCTGAAGTAATCGACAGGCAACTTGACCAGGATCCATGTGACGATGCCGAGGTTTGCGAAAAAACTAACAAGAGCAATAGCAGCGCCGATGAGTACCTTGCGCCATGTAAGCGCGAAGACAAAGTCCGATAACAAATCAAACATTCCGATGTACTTTGCCTCAAAAATCGGGATGGCGCTTGGATCGGGTCAGTACAGAAAGCGGTAGCGACCTGGTCGAACCATAGTATTTAAAAATCATTAAAAATATCGCATGCTGATCACTGACCAGGTCGCTACCGCTCCCTGTACTGACCCGATCCAACACTAATTTCTGACTTTTGAGGCAACGCTATTCCGATGCAGTTCGCCACGCGCGTTCAGGATCGATCGAAGCAATTCCAGCACTATCTGTTCCGCTGCGCCTTCGAGATTGAAATCGGGCTTTTCCGCGACCTCCCAGAATTCGTCGAGACCACGAGCACCCGCGCGCTCCAGGGCAAGCACTTGAATCAATAGATCAAGGACGTCAGCAGCTTTGACGAGGCGCGCCTCGACGCTTTCGCGCCGTTCGTAGTCGTAATACAGACTCGTGTACGTGTCGTTCGCCTCGACGATGTCGGAGAACGCAGCAGTCTCAGCCTGTTTGCGTGCTTCGGAGCCGAAGTAGAGCGTGGCCGTTCGTGGCATGTCGCCGACGCGCGTCTCGGCCCAATCATGCAGCAACGCGATGCGAAGAAGTTTTTCAACGTCGACTTGGACGCCCTGAGCCACACAAGCATCAGCAATGAGCATCGCGGTCACGCCGACGCCAAACGAGTGCGCCGCGACCGATTCGGTGCCATTCGGAAGACCACGCAAGGTCCAGCCGGTGCGATCGAGGCGCTTCAGACGTTGAAGCTCGATTAAGGTTGAGAGCATGAATACGGCTTATGGTGCTGAATGAACGACGATCGTGCGGCGTCTTTCTCCAAGCGTGAGCGTTAAAGGCTTGTCGAGTTGAATCGGATGCGTCTCGCCGTCGATGCTGATCACGAGGTTTGCCGGCGTGCGAGTCAGTCCCTCGATTGGTGCGTTCGGAGGCATTCGCGGGACCAGATTGGTCGCGACGATGCGCCACGACGTCGCTTCGCAACGGATGCGAAGTCCGGGAGAGTCAGTGTCGAACGTTTCATCGACAGCTAATGAGTCAGACTTGAACACGCCCTCGCCGCAACGCACGCCCGCGGCATCGTAGAAGGTCACGACGCCGGACACGAACGCGTATGCCATCGTGCTGCGGTTTCGCACAGTCATGCGAATGTTTGTGACCGGCGTTTCCGGCGCACCGTTCAGCGCGGTACTCCGCAAGGTGGCCTCGAGCGCTGGGGCTCCGCTCGCGTCGAATGCAACGGCCGCTTGGGTAACCGGCACGCGCTGCTCATTCAACGTTCCCACGACCTTTGGCTGCTCCTGCGCACTCACCAACAACGCGCTGAATAAAACACAAAGACAAGCTGCAATTAGCTTCATGGATCTCCTTGTCGCGGTGACCCTCCATGGCCACCTCACCTCGTTGTCCCGATGCACGGGTGGCCGCGGAGGGCCACCCCTACGATGATTCTCTGATCATCGCGTACATAAGCTGGTCGATCGTCTGACCATCTTTCGTCACACTCTTACGCAAACGCCCTTCAAATACATACCCTGCTTTTTCGAGCACGCGTGCCGACGCACCGTTCCAGTCAAACACATGCGCGTACAACCGGCATAGATCAAAGTTAGCGAACGCATAATCCGTCACCGCTCTCAGCGCTTGAGTCGCGATCCCGCGCCCCCAAAACTGCTCGCCCAGCCAGTATCCGATTTCAGCGGAGCGCCGCCCAACGTCGTGCTGCGGCGTGAAGCCTATACCACCAACCGCCTCACCGGCTACGTCAATCGCGAAATTCGTTTCCGGTTTTTGGTCGACAACCATGTCGAGCCAGTTGCGCGCATCGCGAGCAGTGTAAGGATACGGGAAACGATCGCGCAGGTTAATCGAAACTTTTTTGTTGTTTGCGTGGCGCACGAGGGCATCTCGATCGCGCCACTCCCAACTACGCACCGTACATGATACCAACGTCATCTTCACTTTACTTGCTTTGCCTCAAAGTCGGGGAATTCCTGTTGGACGTTGCTTTACCTCAACAGTCGGGATGGCGCTTGGATCGGGTCAGTACAGGGAGCGGTAGCGACCTGGTCAGACCATAGGATCAAGAATACTTAGAAATATCACATGCCGATCACTGACCAGGTCGCTACCGCTCCCTGTACTGACCCGATCCAACAATGATCTCGACTTCCGAGGCAAAGGTGTCCAACAAACAATCCTAACTTTTGCGGCCAAGCCGCGTTACTTCAATTCGAGGTAAAACGGCTGCGCCGCGCGGCATGATGAAACCGTCTCCGCGTGGTGCCTGCGCCAGCGCTTCGTCAATCGTTCGCACGGGGATCATGCGCATCTTTCGAACTTGTTCGTCCGGAAGCTCTGAAACGAGACAAACTCGAAACCGCTCTGCTTTGGTCAAAAGCGCCCACGC
>DATNDM010000197.1:0-2714 GCA_035553235.1 Pyrinomonadaceae bacterium
CGCCGGCCGTTATTCGTTCCGGTTCAACGGCGTGACGAACGTGCAGGGACCAAACTACATCGCGGGGCGCGCGGAAATGATCGTCAGTCACGACGGCGTTGAGATGGAAAAGATGTTCCCTGAGAAACGGAACTACACAGCGACCGGGAACGTCATGACCGAGACCGCCATCGACAGCGGCATCTTTCGTCATCTCTACATCTCGCTCGGCGAACCTGTCGGCAACGGCGGGTGGAGCGTGCGTGTTTACTACAAACCGTTCGTCGGCTGGATCTGGTTTGGCGCCATACTGATGGCGCTCGGCGGCGGACTCGCAGTGAGTGATCGGCGATATGCGTTGGCGGCGCGAAAAGAACGCGAGGCCCGAGAATCGATCAAACCGATCGAGGTGCCGAGCACCGCGGCCGCATCTGT
This sequence comes from Pyrinomonadaceae bacterium, assembly GCA_035553235.1. Lineage (GTDB taxonomy): Bacteria > Acidobacteriota > Blastocatellia > Pyrinomonadales > Pyrinomonadaceae > PSRF01. The sequence continues at coordinate 415 of DATNDM010000197.1, forward strand.
CGCTAATCCATCTTCGTCCGTGTAATCTGTCGTTAAAGAATGCTTCGTTACTTAATACCACTGGCTATATTTCTAACGCTCGCGGTCTTTCTCGCGATCGGTCTCACTCGTGATCCGCACGAGCTCAAATCAGTCTTAATCAATAAACCCGCACCCGAGTTTCGTCTGCCGCAACTGAAAGCCGCCGATAAGACGATCTCAAACGAAGACATGCGCGGCAAGGTGTGGTTACTTAACGTCTGGGCTTCATGGTGTGTTGCGTGCCGTGAAGAACATCCGTATTTGATCAAGTATGCGCAATCCGGCGTCGTTCCGATCTACGGTCTGAACTACAAAGACCGGCGCGAAGACGCGCTCGCAACGCTCGAAGAACTGGGCGATCCATATACAGCGAGCGCGGTCGATTTCGATGGGCGTGTCGGCATTGATTTCGGAGTCTACGGAGCGCCCGAAACTTACGTCATCGATCAGGGCGGCACGATTCGGTTCAAATACGTTGGTCCAATGATGCCCGACGTCTGGAAAGAAAAGATCCTCCCCGTGGTCCAGGAATTAAATCGCCAGGGGACTTCGAAATGACTCGCTTGCGGCTCGTCCCAATCTTGCTGATCTGCCTGCTGGCTCCATTCGCAAAGGCGCAGGTGCAGGAGGAAGAAGTTCCGAGTGACGATCCCGTGATCGAGCAGCGACTCCAAAATCTTTCACGCGAGCTTCGTTGTCTCCAGTGTCAAAACCAAACTCTTGCTGACTCGCCGGCCGGACTCGCGGCGGACCTGCGTCGCGAAATTCGCGTACAGATGAAAGCCGGCAAAAGCGATAAGGAAGTGGTTGCGTTTCTCACACAGCGTTACGGCGACTTCATCCTGTACAAACCGCGTGTCACGTTCACAACTTACTTGCTTTGGTTTGGACCTTTTGTCTTACTGCTTGGCGGTTTGTATTTGCTCTTCACTTACATCAAGCAGCGACGCGATTCGATCCCGGAAAAACCTCTGAGCGCGGACGAGCGCCGTCGCGCCGAGGAGTTGCTCGCTTCTCTTCCCGGAAAGGAGACGACGTGATTCTTTTCTGGGTGATCTGCGCACTGATGATCGTGATCGCTCTGGCGTTCGTGTTGCCGCCGGCGTTGCAACGTTCCGACGAAGTTGAAGTCGTCTCGGACGAAGAACGCAAACAGGCAAACATCGCCGTCTATCGCGATCAGCTTTCCGAACTCGATGCGGATCTGCGTAACGGCATTGTTGCCGAAGACCAGTATGCTCAGGATCGCGACGAGCTCGAGCGTCGCTTACTTGAAGACGTTGCGACCACACGATCGCAGAAGAAGGCTGGCACCGCCGCGCCCATTAACGCACGCAATACAGCGTACCTGCTCGGCATCGGCCTGCCGCTCGTCGCAATCATTTTTTATTTGAGAGTTGGCGAGCCTGATCGGATCACAAATCCAGCGCCGGTCGGTGGGCCACCGGCCGCGGAATCGACAGAGGCGCCGCCTCAACGAACTCAGGCCCAAATCGAAGCCAACGTAGCGAAACTCGCCGAACGCCTGAAGTCGAATCCTAACGACGCGCAGGGTTGGACCATGCTCGCGCGTTCTTACAGTTCGATGGAAAAGTACAGCGACGCGGCAAACGCCTACGCAAAGGCCACCGAGCTGAATCCGAAGGACGCCGATTTGTGGGCTGAGTATGCATTCGCAACCGGCATGATCGGCAAGAGCCTCGCAGGCAAGCCGGTGGAGTTGATCAATCGGGCTTTGAAAGTCGACCCCGAGAATCCGAAGGCGTTGCAACTAGCGGGCAGTGCCGCGTTCGAGGCGAAAGATTACAATAAGGCCATCGATTACTGGCAACGTGTGTTGAAGAAAGTTCCACCCGGTTCCGAAGTCGCTCAAGCCCTGAACGAGCGTGTCAACGAAGCGAAGTCGCTCGCGGCGAGTAAGTAAACTGACGAAATCATGTCGAGAGAGAACATTCTTTTTGCAATTATTGGATTGCTGTTGGGTTTCATCGTGGGCTTCATGTTTGCCAGCTCGATGAGCCAGAAGGCTGCGATGCCGGCAGTCGCGGGCAGCGCGCAGGGGCTACCGGCAGATCATCCGCCGGTCGGTGGGCAGGGCGCGGCTGCGAATCCGCAGGCGATGCAGCAACAGGTGCAGGCGTCGCTCGAGAAGGCGCGCAATGAGCCCGAGAACTTCGACGCGCAGCTCCAGGCGGCGGATCTTTACTACCAGATTCAGCGTTACGATCAGGCGCTCGAGTACCTCTTGAAGGCGAACCAGCTTAAGCCGACTGACTATC
>DATNDM010000198.1:0-11597 GCA_035553235.1 Pyrinomonadaceae bacterium
TCAACACCGCGCCTGATACTGCATACGCGCCGAGAGTGGAGTTTGCGCCGGCAAAAACCCAGCGTCCATTAGCGTCCGTGCTGCCACCGACGGTCGGATCACCCGGAGTCGCGTTGGTGTCTACGCCCGCCGCGAGATTCGCGGGACGCGCCGCCGGAGTCAAACCAAAACCGACGTCGGTATCTTTCAGGCTGAAGCTGGTCGCACCCGCACCGGCAACGCTGGTTACCATGTTGAGTTGATAGGCGACGTTGCTGCGCAGTCTGAGCGGCACGCTCAATTTCACAAAACTGTTGGTGTTGCTTGGGCCGAGTTCACCTAAGTTAACAACCACGGCGAGCGGGCTGTTTGCGGTACCGTCAGTGATAATGCTGCCGCCGGAATTGCCGGTTAAAGTAACCGCACCGCCGGAAGTCAACTCGACGAAATTCGAGACCGTGGCCGTCATCGTAACGGAGCCAGTGGTCTGACCGAAAGTGGCCACTGCGCTCATCATTAGCAGGGCCGTAATTGCCAGGGTCGTTAAGATGCCCTTGGTAGCTTTAGACATATCGTTACTCCTGTGGTTGGGGGGTAGTCTCAGGTCCGCTCTTTTCGTGAAGGAGACTGAGGAAGAGGTTTATAGGGGATAGCTCGGGTTAGATTTCAAGCAGTTCGGTGCGGCCTTTTACCCTACGTTAGCAGCCGCCCAAGCATGATAGGTGGCCGTGAAAGTGTTTGTCAATGCCTATTATCGTTGAACACAAGGGAGAAAATGTAGGTAATCTCACGCGTTTTTTAATGTGAAAACGGCTTTGCACAAGAGTGCGGAATTCCTGTTGGAGACGGCTTTGCACAAGAGTCGGTGACATTGCTTTTCTCTGCGCCACCTCGGCGTTCTCTGCGTCTCTGCGGTGAGTTATTGCTGAACTAGTTAACCGCAGAGACGCAGAGAACGCAGAGGTGGCGCAGAGAAAAGCAATAATTCGGCACTTTTTGTGCAAAGCTGGCAGAAACGAGAAACGGGGCACCAAGAATGAAGATATTCTTCAACGCCATCACCCTCTTGTTCATCATGGATCCGCTGGGGAACATACCGCCGTTCCTCGCGGTGCTGAAACACGTGCAGCCAGAGCGGCGGCGTAAGGTGTTGGTACGCGAGATTCTTCTCGCCTACATCGTGCTGCTCGTATTCCTGTTCCTCGGCAAGTACATTTTGAGGCTGCTGAGTCTTCAGGAAGAGACGATCAGCATAGCGGGCGGCATCGTCCTGTTTCTGATTGCGTTGCGAATGGTGTTTCCGAGTGATCGCGTCGCGGCGGACATGCTGGCCGAGGAGCCTTTTCTCGTGCCGCTCGCGATCCCATTTGTGGCGGGCCCTTCGACTCTCGCTTCGTTGCTGTTGTTGCAGTCGAGTGCGAACAACACATTGCAGTTATGGGCGTCTCTGACACTCGCGTGGGCCGTCACCGCAATCATCCTGCTCTCGTCGACGATACTTTATCGGTTATTGAAGGACCGCGGCGTGATTGCGATAGAGCGTTTGATGGGAATGCTGCTGGTGATGCTCGCGGTGCAGATGTTCATCAACGGGCTCGCCAAATTCGTGAAGCCTTGAACCATGTCTATCCGGCGCGAGATCCGTTTGGCACGTTCGCTTCGAGCAAGGCGAGAACGGGTTTGAGCCCGTCGGCGTAGCCGATGTCGAGCAGCATGCCTTCTGATATTTCGCCCATGATCTTCTTCGGCTCGAGATTGATTACGAAGAGTGTCTGCGTGCCTTCGATCTCTTTCGGGTCCGCGCGCTCCTGCTTCATCCCGACGAGGATTGTCCTGGTGTGATCGCCGAAATCAACAGTCAACTTAACAAGCTTGTTTGAGCCTTTGACGTCTTCGACCAGCCTGATGGTGCCGGCGCGGATGTCGATCTTTTCCAACACGTCGAAAGAGATGGGCGGTTTGACGGGCGCTACTTTAATCGTGCTCATATCGGTCATGTTAACGGGATTCAGTATTTTCAGGATTGCGTGTATAAGTCAACTACTATGAAGACTCGGTCTGCGTTGAAACTCCTTCTGCTGACGATAATCGCAGCTTCAGCAGCACACGCACAACAGGCGCCGGAGTTGTTTACGTATGCTGAACTGCTACAGCTTTACGAGACGCAAAACCTCCCAAACGATTTGCAGGCCAAACTTGATCGTCTCTTGACGACGCCGTTTGTCAGTAATGCCATCGCAACGCGCGGTCAGGTAGCACTGCCGAAGACGACGAAACTTGGCAGTTTCGTGCGCGTTGCACAGTGGAACATCGAACGAGGAATCGATTTTGATGGGATCAAGGCAGCACTCAGCGACGCTAATAAGTTTGCCCGGATGATCGATTCAACCGCGCACCCGCGTGGCAGTCGCGATCGAAAACAGATTCTGCAACAGGTTGCTTTGCTGAAGCAGGCCGACGTGATCGTGCTCAACGAAGTCGATTGGGGCCTGAAACGGACTGAGTATCGTAACGTCGCTGCCGAACTTGCCGCCGCGCTGCGCATGAACTACGCGTACGGAGTCGAGTTTGTGGAAGTCGATCCGATTGCGCTGGGTACGGAAGAGTTTGAGGAAGTGTCGGATCAAGATCGGGCCAAACTCAAAACGGAAATCACTGTCGACAAATCTCGTTATCGTGGACTGCACGGCACGGCGATCCTGAGTCGCTTTCCGTTGGAGAATGTGCGGCTGCAACAGTTCGAAAAGCAACCGCATGATTGGTACAAAGCCGAGCGCGAGAGCGTCAGGCCGCTCGAAGCCGGCAAGCGTAAAGCCGGCGAGCTGGTGTTTCGTGAAAAAGTACAACGAGAAGTACGTCGCGGTGGTCGCATGATGCTCACGGCAGAGATTGCAGACGAGCGCTTTCCCGGCGGACGCTTAACGATCGTCGCGACGCATCTTGAAGACAAGACAAAACCGGAAGGACGTCGGAAACAACTCGAAGAGTTGCTGCGGCGCATTAGCGAGACAAGCGCGACTGTCGTGGTCGCCGGCGACATGAACACTTCGACACATGACGGGACGCCGGTGTCGATTGAACGCGCGTTAAAGAATCGTCTGGGTAGCAAGAGTTTTTGGGCCAAGCAGGCGTTGGGGATTCTGACCGGAGTCAAGCTTCCGACACTGTTGTTGACGGGGATGAATACTTACCGCACCCAGGCGGATCCGACGGTGCGGAGTATTCCGCTTGTTGCTTCCAATCCGGAGGCAGAGTTTTTTGACAAATTGAAGGACTTCCGTTTCGCCGATGGAAACTCCTTCGACTTTCGCGGTGAGCGAGACCGTTCGATTGGCCGCAAAGATGATCCACTCGCGAATTCGAACGAGCGCGGTGACAAGGGTTTCATTACTACGTTTGAGGTTGAACGAACGATTGCGTTTGTGGGGAAGTTCAAGCTCGATTGGATGTTCGTGAAGCCGCTGTCGCTGAATGAGCCTTACGCGAAGGATGCGCCGCACAAGTTCGCGCCGCATTTCGGACGGACGCTGAAGCTCGTCAACGAAGCGCCAAAGGAGCGCATCTCCGATCACGCTCCGATCATGGTTGACCTGCCGATTGCCGAGCCGCCCCTCGGGACTCGAGTCCGCAAGGCGGTGCTAAGATTTCAGATGTGAGGGTTACACAAGCGTGATCAAGTCGGCCGCCTTTTCAGCAATCATAATCGTTGCTGCATTTGTGTTTGCTCGAGGAATCGACGGCATAACGGAAGCATCAATCACGCGCAATCGCTCTAATCCTCTGACTCGTAATTGAGGATCGACGACCGCCATTTCATCAATCCCCATTTTGCACGTACCGACCGGGTGAAAGTAGGTCTGCGCGTTCTGTCGCACATAAGCGACGAGATCCGCGTCGGACGTTATTTGTTTACCCGGTGTAAGTTCAGCGCCCGCAAGTGATGCAAACTCCGGCCGCGCTACGATTTGACGAGCCCGACGAATTCCTTCCGTCAAGACACGAATATCATCGCCTTTTTCATCGCTGCAATACTTTGGTTGGATTACCGGTGCTGCCAGCGGATCGTTCGATTTCACCGTAATCGTTCCCCGGCTCCTTGGTTTCAATGCTGCAGCACCGATGGTAAACCCATGCTGTGTTGGGTTACTTAATCCCTGGTCCAGCCACAACACAGCCATCAGAATTAGTTGCAAATCAGCAGCCGGCAAATTTGTGCTCGTGCGTAGATGTGCAAGTACGTCAACGCCGCTGCCGCACAACATACCTCGTCGCAAGAGGAGGTAACGCGCGAGGTTGTTGACTGATTTCGCTTTTAAGAGTGAAACCGGTCGGTTGGTCAGATACCGAACCGGCGCAATCGGATGATCTTGAAGGTTCTGGCCTACACCTTCGAGTGGTTGCACCAGTTCGACACCGTTCTCACGAAGCAGCTGCGCTGGTCCAATGCCGGATTGCATCAGCAGGACTGGGGAATTCACGGCGCCGCCAGAAATGATTATCTCTCGATCGGCCCGAATGTGTGTCTCGGTTCCAGCGCGCAGACAGGCCACACTCGTCGCTTGACGCCCAGTGAAAAGAATCCTCGTGACGCGAGTGTCCGTCCAGATATCCAGATTAGGACGGTTTCGCGCAGGCGTTAGATACGCAGCTGCGGCACTACAGCGTTTGCCGTCCTTCTGCGTGAATTGACAATATCCAACGCCTTCAAGATCGTTGGCATTGAAGTCTGGGTTTTTCGGAATGCCTAAGCTGATGGCACTACGTAAAAATGCTTCTGAGAGCGGATTGGGCTCCCGGACATCTGAGACGTACAGTGGACCAGCGCTCCCGTGGAATTCGTTCTCGCCGCGAGTGTTTCTCTCAGCTTTCTTAAAGTATGGAAGTACTTCGTCGTAACTCCACCCACTGTTTCCATTCGCGGCCCACTCATCGAAATCGACGCGGGCGCCACGAAGGTAGATCTGCGCGTTTATCGATGAACTTCCCCCGAGCGTCTTTCCACGTGGCCAATAGATCGCGCGATTATCTAGCTGTTGCTCCGGAGCGGTCTCGTAATTCCAGTCAAGTTCGCTCTTGAACAATGACACCCAGGCAGCGGGGATTGAAACTTCACGACGCGCATCCGGAGGACCAGCCTCGATGAGCAATACTTTAACGGCACTGTCGGCGGACAGCCGATTGGCCAAAACGCACCCGGCTGAACCGGCGCCAATGATTATGTAATCGTAGCTGCTCGAGTTAATCATAGGGATGTGGAGTCACGCAGAGTTTAGCATCAGATATATTTTGGCCCATCCAGCGCGGCATAATCCCGTTGTGAATGCCGTAACTGCGCCGATAGCTTTGCCTCAAGAGTCCAAATCATTCTTGGATTGGGTCATTACGGGGAGCGGTAGCGACCTGGTCAAACGATGGGAGTCAGGAATCGCCAGGAAATCTCGCATGCTAATCACGGACCAGGTCGCTACCGCTCCCTGTACTGACCCGATCCAACTTGTCATTCCCACTTTTGAGGGAAAGCCTGCGCCGATGATTCTGCCGGTAGCGAACGGAAAATTGCGAAGATTGTCCCAGATGGGCCTATCACAGTTACCCGTTGCACTCTTAAGCGATTACCCACCCGTGCTCGCAACTGCTGGAAAAACTAGGCACTTCCGTGGTTGTGGTCAAGAAAAAATTGTGAAAATTGTCCACTGTGGGCTGCATTAAACTCTTCTAGCTCTCCAAACGCGTTGACAGCTCCGGTAATGAGTTCCGCTACCGTTCTAAAGTGACGGACGAACACAAGCCGCAATTGTGTCGATGCGCTTGCGACCCTCTTTCTCTCGACAAACCTTGATATCGACAAAAGCGTGTGGCTCTTGGTTTGTTCGCATATCGTGCTCGACCACCCGGCGTGCTGTCGTATACTCTCTAACGGAGAGCAGTGAACCAGACCTTCGTTCGAGCCAATAAAATTAAAGCGCGGACAAACGACATGCGCCGGCGCGTGCGTTTAGCCCGACGACAAATCGAACGTATTTCGCGAACCGCAACACTCGGCGGTCTCTTCTTATCCTTCCTCAAAATCGGGCTCGTTGGTTTTGGCGGTGGCGTCGCCGTGCTCGCACTCATTCGCAATCTCACGGTACGCAAGCGCCTCTGGCTGACGGATTCAGAATTTGCTGAAGCTCTGGCCCTCGCGCAGGCGTTGCCGGGGACGAGTGCCGGCAATTCCGTCACTTATATAGGACTGCGACTGCGCGGGTGGCGCGGCGCGGTCGTCGCGATGACGGGGTTCATTCTGCCGTCCATGCTGATAATGATCGGCCTCGCCATCGGCTATAAACACCTGAAAGCGTTTCCAAACACGCAACGATTCTTCCACGGATTAAACGGCGCGGTCGTCGCTTTGGTCCTCGTGACGGCCTGGCGCATGGGTAAAAACATACTCACGCGACGCTGGCAGTGGTGGCTTGCCGTGCTCTCGTTTTTGACGGTGGCGCTGTTTGACGCGACCGTGCTCGAAGTCGTACTGGCTGCGGGTCTGATCGGTATCTACATCGACTCGTTTGCCGAAACACAATGGCGGCGTTTGCGAAACCTGAGCACGATTGCTGCGCGGCGGCGTGCTCGCATGCGCACGCGACTTACGCAACGCAGACGAAACCGTAAAGAAGGTTTTGTTCGGACGTACCTGTCGGCGCAGTGGCTTGGATCCAAAAAGCCCGAGGATACAGTTGAAGAAAAACGGGAAGAGTCGACGACGCTGCGATCGATCGGCGTGCTCGCCGTTGCGATGCCGATAGCGGCGAAGCTTGCTCTACTGTTTACTCTCTCCGCGATCTTTCTGCGCATCGGCAGTGTTACGTTCGGCGGCGGTTTGGTGATGGTGCCGCTGATTGAGTCTGAAGTCGTGAACAATCATCAGTGGTTGACGCACCAGGAGTTCGCTGACGCGTTTGCGCTCGGACAGATCACGCCTGGGCCGGTCCTGATCACGGCGACGTTCGTCGGGTATCGAGTTGCGGGCACGCTCGGTGCGCTCGTGGCGACGATCAGTATTTTCCTCCCCGCTTTTCTGATGACGATTGCCGCTGGGTCGTCGTTAAAAAGATTTCGAAGTAACAAACAAGTGCAGGCGTTCCTGCGTGGGATTGCGCCGGCCGTCGTTGGGCTGTTGGTTGCGGCGGCGTTGAGTATCGGGCGCGCCGGTATTCACACGTGGCTTGGATTGTCGATCATGATCGTGGCGATCGTTGTGCTGGTACGATTCAGGCCGAACGCTTTCTGGGTCATACTCGGCGCGGGTGTAATCCGGCTGCTGTTCAGTGCGGTAGGTGTCGGCTGATGAGGGTTTATACCTATTCAGGTGAGTGTATTCACGGATGTGTGCGACTTTCGTTGCTTCTAGACTGCGCTTCGAATTTGCTGGGCAAACCTCCAGGCAAATTGAACAACGGGTGCGGCGAGCTGGTGGGGAAGCTCGCCGCTTTTTTTGTGTTTATCCACAGATTACGTGATTACGCGGATGAGCCGGAATAGTATGAAGAGGTTGATTGTATATTCTAACGGTTCTGAATACGGTGAATGATCTGCGAAATCTGCGTAATCTGTGGATAGACTCTCTATTGTGAAAACGCTTGAAGCCAACCGGGTTCGCGCTGGTATTCCTCCTGGTGGCGCCGCAGTCTGGCTGTCATGACGCTGGCGCGGCCTAAGTAGCCCACGAGCTTCTGTGGATTGTCGCGCCGCACCACGGGCAAACGCCCGATGTCGTGATGCACCATTCTCGTGACCGCCTCATGCAGAACTTCATCCGCATACGTGACGATCAGATGACGTGTGCCCGCTTCGAGCACGGTGCAACCGTTTGGGCATTTGTCTATTGCACGCAGGAGATCACCGCGCGTGATGATGCCCGCGAGCTGGCCTTCGTCGTCGACGATCAGCGTTCCCTGGCGATGCGATAACTCCGGGTGTCCGTTCGCAATCAGATCCGTGAGTTCGCTGACCTTCATCTGGCCCGGCACGGTTGGCGGGTTCCGATCCATGACCTCGCCAACTCGTAACACCGCGAGCGGATCGACACTGTATTCACGCGTCACGTGAAAGCCGCGACGCGCGACTTTCTCCGTCAAAATCGAACGCCGCAGCCACAACACCGTCAGTGCATGTGCGGCGATACATGAGACCAGCAGAGCAGGCAACAGGTTCAGGTCATGAGTCAGTTCGAGCGTAAAAATCATAGCGGTCAGGGGCGACCGCATCGTGCCGCCCATCATCGACGCCATACCGATCATCGCCCAGAGACCAGGATCTCCGAGTGAGATAAATCTTCCTTCAACTGCGCCCAGCGCGCCGCCGATGATCAGCAGTGGCGCGAGGACGCCGCCCGAAGTTCCGGATCCTAACGATATGGACCAGACTACTGCTTTCCCAATCAACAATCCGAGCACCATCGCGCCGAACAGTTCGCCTTTCAATAACGCGTGAATCGTGTCGTAGCCGACGCCGAGTACACGCGGGTCCAGCCAGCCGCCAATGCCGACGAACAGTCCACCGATAGCAGGCCACCACATCCAGTGAATCGGAAGTTTGGTGAAGACGTCTTCACAGAAATAGACCAACGCAGTCAGCAGACCCGACGCGACTCCCGCGCTGATGCCCACAAGAAACGCGATTGTCAGTCCTTCAGCACCGAGTGGTGCGTGTGCGGTCACGGGAAAGATGGCGCCTGACCCGAGTAGGGGCACGCGCACGATAGCAGCAACCGCAGACGCAATCGCAACTGGAATGAACGAACGTGGCCGCCACTCAAAAAGAAGTAGTTCGACGGCCAGCAGCACAGCGGCCACAGGTGCATTGAAGATCGCCGACATGCCGCCGGCGGCTCCGGCGACCAGCAGTGTCTTTCGCTCAGCAGCCGAGAGATGAAACAGTTGTGCGAACAGTGATCCAATCGCACCGCCCGTCATGATGATCGGACCCTCAGCGCCGAATGGGCCACCGGAACCGATCGAGATCGAGGACGAGAGTGGTTTTAAAACTGCTACTTTTACACTCATGCGGCTGCGACCGAAGAGAATCGCTTCGAGCGCCTCCGGAATGCCATGGCCGCGAATTTTTTCAGAGCCATAGCGCGCCATTAGTCCGATGATTAGGCCGCCCACAACGGGCGCAAGAATTACAAATGGTCCGAGATGATTATTAGTCGGCGAAATGAAGTCAGCAGAGAATCGTTGATAGAAAGTGATATTGGTGATGACGGCGATTAACCAGACGAGCGCTTTGGCTACGAAGGCGCTAAAAACGCCAATTACAACTGCCATCAGTGCTAAGAGCAGAATTCTCTTGTCGCGGGTGAAGTCGGCCAGCCGATCTTCCATCGGTTCCGCGGTGTCGGTCATAGTTCCTCCTTAAAATGAAGATGGGGATTTCAGTCTAACAAATCCTTCATACGCCCGCAGGGTCCGGCAGTCCGGGAGGTAGTGCCCTGGTTTGAGCGATTTCTCTGTGCAACCTCTGTGTTCTCTGTGTCTCGGTGGTGATTTCCGGCCAACACAACCACCGAGACACAGAGAACACAGAGGTTGCACAGAGAGCCGGTTCAAATTAGGTCACCATCGTCCTGGAATAAGCTGCGTAATCTGCGGCTGAAATCGCTATAATCGGGTCAATCATGCGTTGTCTAATGATCGCTGTCGTACTGGTCCTCTCGAGTCTCACGATCTGCGCGCAGCAGGATGCGGCGAAAGAAGCACAGCAACGGCAGGAACTCGAAAAGAAGACGTTCGCACTCGTGAACGAGATCGCGTCGGCAGCATGGGGCCTGAAGCTGCCGGAGAATCGCGTCTTCATCATGGCGAGCGCCGCAGACTTACTGTGGACCTCAGACGAAAAGCGCGCGCGGGCACTTTATTGGGATGCGCTCAACTCGATCAATTCAATCGCTGCGGTAACTGCCGCGCCCGGCGACACTCCTCCGTCGAAATCTGATCGAGACAAGATTCTCCAATCTTATTTTTCGATGTTCCAGTTGCGACAGAGATTACTTCAGCAAGTCGCACGCAGAGATGCACAGCTCGCGCTCGATATGTTGCGAGCGACGCGACAAGTTCCGCCTCGACAGCCTGGACCGGAGTTTCGTTTTGGTGACGATCGCGAACTGGAACAGGAGATCGCGAGTGAAGTCGCGGCGCAAGATCCCGCGCAGGCGTTGCAACTCGCACGACAGAGTTTGGCCAAGGGTCTCAGCTTCAAGCTGCTTGATCTCTTATACAAACTCAACGAGCGCGACTCTGAAAAAGCCTCACAGTTTGTGGGTGAGATCATCGGCAAGCTGCAAACGTCGAACGTGGTCACTGACGCTCGCGCTTCGCTCCTTGCCATGTAACTTCTGAGGGAGAGCAGAAGCCGGGTGAACACGTTATCGTCGAGCAGGCGCACAAAGATGTTGAGTCTAAGTGACGAGCAGAAGCGGCAACTCGTTGAGATTGTGACCAGCGCGGCGCTGAGTGTATCGGCCAGCTCAATTCTCGTCGGCGAGATCTCCGACCTCATGCCGGAGATCGATCAATTCCTTCCGGACAGGCACGCAGCCCTCGAAAGAAAAATCGCCGCATTCAACGAAACGCTGCCAAGAGAACAGCGAGAGCAGTGGGCCCAGATTGCGTTGATTCGGAATGGCACGCCGGAAGAGATTATTCGCTACGCTGCGTCGATGGACGATCGCACGCGGACGATGCTTTACAACCAGGCCTCGATAATGGCGATCGCTCGTGGGCGTGGAGAAGCCTTTCGTGACTTCATTAGCAAGGAAGTGAACGAGAGTGAGCGCCGAAAGATCCTTGACTTCCTCGACGCCGAAGAGATTAACACTAACGCGGGGCGCAAACAGGTCGACGATTTACGCAAACTGTTGCCGAAGATCGGACGCAAGGAAGAACGAGCGCGCGCGATGGCGGAGTTGGCGCTGTTGTTGAAGGAGAAAGGTGAAGACGAGGAAGCATCGAGTTTGCTTGATGAAGCTGCGACCCTGATCAAGACAGATCTAAAAGACGAGAAGCAGACCAACGCTTTGCTTACTCTGCTGTGCGCGTATGCCGTGATCGACCCCGCGAAGGCGTTTGGATTTGCCGAGCGAACAGTGGACACTGCGAACCGTCAGATTTCGCTGCTGATGCTGGTCGACAAAGTCGTCAAAAGCGGCGCGGTGAAAAAGAACGAGATCATTCTGGACCAGGGTGGGATAATGCCGCTCGACTTTATCGTGTTCAGGTACGGAAAAGGTGTCGCGGCGCTGGCTAGAGCCGACTTCAACCGCACGCGCGCGCTCGCCGACCGCTTTGACCGCAACGAGCTTCGAATCCTCGCGCAGTTGCTGATCGTCAAAGGACTATTGCAGCCGCAAGCAATGACTCGATCGGAGTAGGAGACACGGTCCAATCGTGAAGCCTACTTTTGAGGCAAAACCCCGCTAAACGGCTTTGCACAACAAGTCCCTACAGTAAGGATTTCTCTGTGCGACCTCTGTGTTCTCTGTGTCTCTGTGGTGTGTTTTGCTCGGAATTGATCCACCACAAAGACACAGAGAACACAGAGGTTGCACAGAGAAGAGACTGTTCGGAATGCTACGA
>DATNDM010000199.1:0-5116 GCA_035553235.1 Pyrinomonadaceae bacterium
TAATCTCGGCGTGGACGTCGCCATTCCGGACGATTACATCTCCGACATGGGACAGCGGCTGCGGACGTACAAACGCGTTTCTTCGGCACGTGACGAAGCCACACTCATGGCCATCAGGACTGAGACGGAAGATCGCTACGGGCGCATTCCGGAGCCGGTCGACAGGCTGTTTGATTATGCTCGTTTGCGTCGTGTCTCGGAGGAGCTAGGCATCGTTTCGATTGATAAAACGCCGGACGGAGTGGCGATTAAATTTAGTGAAAAGGCGAGGATTTCACCCGAAAAGTTAGGCGATTTCGTCACGAGGAACAAGGGAGCGGTCTTCACGCCCAACGGTGTTTTGCGGCTGGTTTTGACGGAAGATGAGCAGGATAACGTGCTCGATGTGGCGCGCGACGTGTTGCTCCAGATGAGAGCGGGGGATTAGAATCCGCGTTCGTCCGCGAAAATCCGCGGCTAAAAAGATAGAGGAGTACTTTTAGTGAAACTTAAATTTTTTGCAGCCTTCTTTGCGATTCTGATCCTCACCCTGAGTGCAACCAGCATCTTCGCCCAGGAAGGCGAGACGCAGGTCGTCGACGAAGTGATTGCCCAGGTGAACGACGACGTCATCACGCTTTCGATGCTCAAGAAGGAAACCAAAGAGCGTATCGACGCGCTGAAACAGAACGGCATGACCGAGCAGCAGGCGATGGACGAGGTCTCGAAACATCAGCCCGAGCTGATCGCGACGCTCATCAACGAGAAGTTGTTGTTGCAAAAAGGCAAGGAACTCGATCTCGCCAACGACGTCGAAGCCGAAGTTAACCGCCGCATGTTGCAGATCGCCAACGATCAGGGCATCAACTCGATTGAAAAGCTCTACGAAGCGATGCGCCAGAGCGGGATGGTTCCGGAAGACATTCGTCGCACCATGCGCACCGAGATGACGAAGCAGGCAGTGCTGCAACAGGAAGTCGATCGCAAGGTGTACCTCGGCTTCTCCACCGAAGAAGTGAAAAAATACTTTGACGCGCACCCTGATAAGTTTCGGAAACCCGAGACGATCAAGATTTCCGAGATCTATCTATCGTCTGTCGGTAAAGACGATGCTGCCGTGAAGGCGCGCGCGCTTGAACTGGTCAAACAGGCCCGCGCGGGCGCTGACTTCGGTGCACTGGCTGCCGCCAACTCCGAGCGTGAAAAGAACAACGAGCGCACTGCGCCGAAGGATAAGGGCTTCGTCGGTGAGTTTGACGTTCCGAGCCTGCGCGAAGATTTGCTGCCGGTGTTGAAAGACGTGAAGGCCGGCGGCATCACCGAACCGATTAAGACCAGCGAGGGTTATCAAATCCTGCGCGTTGATGAGCGCACGCCCGCTGGAACGGCCGCGACATTCAACGACAATCGCGTGCGCGAGGCGATGCTGATGGACCAGCAGCAGAAGGAGCGCGAGGCTTATCTCCAGAACCTGCGAAACGAGGCGTTCATCAAAGTAACTGACACGTATCGTGCGGCCGTCGAACCGCTCTTGAAGATCCAGTCGCCCGTGTCAGCAGCCAAGAGCAACGACAAAGACAAGAAAGACGACAAGAAGCCCAAGAAGCCGTAAGCCGTTCGCCACGGATGAACACGGATGACACTGCTAACTTTAATTCTGCTCGGTGTCGCCTGTTTTCATCCGTGGCAAAACCCGCCTAAGCCCATCGAGAAGCCCCGCATCATCGTCTACAAACGCGAGCGCAAACTCGAGCTTTATTCGAACAAGACTTTGCTGCGCACGTATCGTGTCGGGCTCGGCTTTAGTCCTGTTGCCGATAAGGTGCGCGAAGGCGATGGCGCGACGCCCGAAGGCGAGTTCTACGTCTTCGTGAAAAACAGTAAGAGCGCGTATTATTTGTCGCTCGGTGTCAGCTATCCGAATGTCGAAGACGCAGAGCGTGGTTTGCGCGACGGTCTGATCACGAAAGCTCAGTACAACGCGATCGTCGAAGCGAACCGTAAGAAGATTGGGCCGCCGCAGTACACAAAGCTCGGCGGGCTGATCTACATTCACGGAAACGGCGCGAATAGTGATTGGACGTGGGGCTGCGTCGCGTTGGAGAATCAGCAGATGAAAGAGCTTTACGACGCAGTTTCGGTCGGGACGCCGGTGACGATTAAACCTTGATGACGGAAATCAAGCCCTTCAAGATTCGAGATATCGAGATCAACCCGCCGCTTGTGTTGTCGCCGATGGCGGGCGTGACGGACGTCTCTTTTCGTCGTTTGTTGAAGCGGCGCGGCGGTGTTGGGCTGTCTGTTTCGGAGTTCATTTCGGTCGAGGGTTTGACGCGTAACAATCCGAAGTCGAAACGTCAGATGCGTTTTTACTCCGACGAACGGCCGTTTGCGGTCCAGATCTTTGGTGGACAACCGGAGCGCATGGTCATGGCCGCTGAGATGGCGCAGGAAGTCGGCGCCGACATTCTCGATGTCAACTGCGGCTGCCCCGCTCCGAAGGTCGTGAAGCATGGCGGCGGATCGGGACTGCTAAAAGACCACTGCCGGCTCGGCGAAATTCTGAAAGCGATCAGGAAGGCGATCACGATTCCGTTGACGGTGAAGATTCGCGCGGGCTTCTACGACCACACGATCAATGCGGTCGAGACTGCGAAGCTGGCGGAGGATTGCGGCGTCGAGCACATCGCATTGCATGGTCGCACGAAAGAGCAGGGTTATCGCGGTCTCGCAAACTGGGATCTCGTCAGGCAAGTGAAAGAAGCGGTTCAGGTGCCGGTGTCAGGCAGTGGCGACGTCACGACGATTGAAGGGGCGTTTGCGAAGTTTCGTGAGACTGGTTGCGACGGCGTTTTGATTGGTCGCGGCGCGATGGCAAACCCGTGGATCTTTCGTCAGATCGAAGACGCGATGCACGGGCGCGAGATCTTCGAACCGACGCTGGCCGACAAGCGCGCAATCCTGCACGAGTATTTCGACATGTTGCGCGAAGACATGCCCGAGACGCCGGCTATCAATCGCATGAAGCAACTCGCCGGACAGTTCACGCGCGGCTTGCAGGGCGGCGCACTGTTCCGCACCTCGATTTATCACTCGCACTCAGTTGAAGAAGTGCTCGATCGCATCGAGGAATACTTCGAAGCGATCGAATCCGGCCGCCCCTACTACGGCGAAGCGGGCGCTCCGCTTGAACCACAGACGGAAATCACGGACTGCGCTGCCTTCACTTCTTGATCCTTGCCTTCGATCCGCGCTTATCCGCGGTCCCAGTATCTAAATCCACAGGTGCCGGATATCCCTTCTGCGCCACCGAACCGAGATCAATTATCGTCTCTTTCTTAACGTCCTTCAGCGCGTTGAGAATCTGTTCTCGCTGCGGCAGGTCTTCCAACTTCAGGCCATTCGCCTCCAGCACCTTCCGCAAGTTCTCTTCAGTGTTCGTGCCTTGTCCGTAGACGTCCTTGTAGATGTGCAGCTTCCCATCCTCTAGCACGATCGTCTCATAGCGTAGCTCAACCGGCACGGTCTCCTTCAGTTTTACCGTCTCCGTTTTGTCCTTGTCCGCTAAATACGTGTCCATCTTGTTAGCGACGTCCGGCGTATCGGCGGCCTTGCCGAGGAGCACCGCGAAATCCTTTATCTGTGGGGTCGTCAAACCCACACACCCGTGCGAAGCAAACTTTCCGATCTTCGCGGGCGACTTGCCGCCATGAATCAGCGACGGCAAACCAATCGGGATCTTGATTGGACCAAGCGGATTGTCTTTATCACCGCCTGGAATCGTCTCACCGGCCGTCGCGTTTTTCATCTTTGCCACCCACGGCGAGTCGGGCGGCGTCCACGTCGGGTTGAAGATTATCTGCTGCGCTTTTCGTAAACCCTGCGGCAGCGGAAACTGCGGATAGCCGATGCCGACTTTGTACGACTTCACCAGCGATCCATCCTGAAAAAGATCCATGCGAAACGCCGGAATGTTGACGACCACGCGCGTGTCTGTCGGCACTGCGTTTGGTCCTTTCAACATCTCCAAATTGTCCGTTGAACCTGCCGACGTGTCGCCTTTGGACCAGTATTCATTGGCGAGGGCTGACAGGTCTCGCGCTTTCTGTTCACCGAGCGTAGTGCGCAACTGTTCCGCTGCTCGCGCCGGCGCGTCAGTGCCGTCGGTATCGACATCTTCGGCGTTGTTTTCACGAAGGCGCGTGACGGCCTCGCTCGAGACGCGCTTGAGATCTTCGATCTGCTGGTCAGAGACTTTCAGGTTCTGTTTTACGCGAGCCACAAACTTGTCATCCGTTAACAACGCATCGAGTAGCGGCAGCGTCACCTCGTTTGTCGCGGTTTCGGTGGTTGCAGGTGATGGCGATGCGGCTGCGGTCGGAGACGGGCTCGGCTGCGTCGACACTGTGACGTTCGAGTTACTCGGCGCAGGCGCGCAGCCGGTAGTCAGCACAATGACGAACCATGCGAGAATGAAAACACGGCGAATAATGGTCATGCTCGTGATTCTGCAACGAGCGTTCCAGCAGCGAGCCACGGATTACGGGGATTTTATGAACGATTTACGAACGATAAACAGGTTATGGCGTTCGGTCGTGTAGCAGCGGATACGGGTTGATATTCGTGCCTTCCCAGTAGCGTTTCGGGTCGGAAACAGTCGCGATCGAGAAGTGCAGATGGTAGTTTCCGGCCCCCGCATTGCCGGTGTCGCCGACGTAGGCGATCACTTCGCCTTGCTTCACGAGGTTGCCTTCGGCGAGCCCATCCGCGTACCGCGCGAGATGCGCGTAGTAGAAAACGAGTTCCTGGTTGGCGCTAAGTTGGTAGATGGTTATGCCGCCGCG
This sequence comes from Pyrinomonadaceae bacterium, assembly GCA_035553235.1. GTDB lineage: Bacteria > Acidobacteriota > Blastocatellia > Pyrinomonadales > Pyrinomonadaceae > PSRF01. The sequence continues at coordinate 4,824 of DATNDM010000199.1, forward strand.
TTCGCTTTGAAATAGCTTGAGAATCTTGCCGTCTGCGGCTGCGAGGACTGGCGTTTCAGCGGCTGCGGGAATGTCGATGGCGTCGTGTACGCGGCCTTCCGAGCGTGCGGCGTCGAAAGTGTCGATCAGTTGGTGCGGGCGCACACCGGCGACCGGAATGATCAGTTTCAAGTGTCCGACAAAGCTTGCTGATTCGGGTGACGGAGTTGGTTCGGGTGGGAGTGGCGTGCCGATAGCGACCGGGTGACTTGGCGGCAGCTCGACTGCCGGGAGCAGGGGCGTTGTTCGGTAAG
>DATNDM010000200.1:0-15040 GCA_035553235.1 Pyrinomonadaceae bacterium
CGGGCGTGAACGTTCGAATCATCAGCGCGAGCTGGGGTTCGACGCAGTACTCGCGCGCGCTCGAAGACGTGATCCGCAAGGCTTACGAAAACGACATCGCGTTCGTTGCCGCGGCCGGCAATTCGAGCGTGAACAACGATCGCACGCCGCATTATCCGTCGAGTTACAACGTGCCGAACGTGATCAGCGTCGCGGCGCTTGATCGGCACGATCAGCTTGCGACCTTTTCGAATTGGGGCCCGAAGAGTGTGGCGGTTGCGGCGCCGGGCGTCGATATTCTGAGCACGTGGCTTGGCAATGCTTACGAGGAGAAGTCGGGCACGTCGATGGCGACGCCTGTTGTTGCCGGTGTGGCGGCGCTCGTTTTGGCCGAGCATCCGCACATGTCGGTTGATGAGTTGAAGAAGAAGCTGCTGGCGTCGACAGATCCGATTGTCGCGTTGAAAGGAAAGACCGTCAGCGGCGGCCGGATCAACGCAGCGAAAGCTCTGGAATAAATTCGTTCTGAGGTCCGTGTTATCCGCGGTCAATAACCACCGATAACACGGATTCTACGGCTGATTTAATTTTTTTCTCGCCTCGACTGCTTCTCTGTAAGCACCACCACGCACGTCGCCGAGCTTTATCGCCTCGTCAAACTGCTTCGCCGCCTCAGCATTATTCTCCAGAAACATATTGATCCGGCCCATCGCTTCGTGCGCGCGCGACATGATCGCCTTGTCTGTCTCCGGTGAAGACGCGGCCACCGCCATCCGGTAGTGGCCCAACGCTCGATTCAATCTTTCCGCCTGGACGTTCTCGTCGGTCGCATCCGAAGCCGCCAAACTCGCCGTTTGTCCTAACGCGAAAAAGATGCGCGGCTCCCGCGGGTACTCTTTCAACATCTCGCGCAAGCGGTTCTCCGCGTCGTTGTAATCCTTGTTCCGCAGCGTGTCTTCAATCGCCGCAAGGTCACGCACCAGCGCCGCCTCTTTCCCACTCGCGTCAACACTCGCTTCCTCCGCCGATCGGCGTGCGGCCGTACGCGCCTCGCGCGCCGCTCTCGCTCTTTGCACCGCTTCCGCGTACTCCGCCGGACGCTTCAGTTCACGTGCCGGATCGAACGACGCAATCATGTCAGGAAAGAAATTCGCGAGATCGAACCCGGCACTCTCGATTCCCTTCAACTGGTCTGCAAAATAAAACGACAGCACCGCGCCTTTCTCATATTCTTCGGCCAGCCGCGCCACCGTCTCATCCTGGATCGCTTTCATCTCATCGGTTGCTGCTTTGCCGATGGCTGCGCGGTCAGCGTCAGTCTTCGCGGCCGCGAGTCGTGCTCGCGCATCACGCCCAAGAAACTCGAGCCGTCGCATCTCGTCGTAACGCGCGTCCGCAGCCGTCACGAGCGAGCGGCTCACACTCAGAAACACATCCGGACTGACGTCCACACCTGTTTTCTGTCGTTCGTTCAGGATCTGCTTGATCGCGTCGCGCCGCGCGGCGATCTCTTTGTTGAATCGCACCATGAGCGCATCGATCACATACTGAAGATATGCACGCCGCAATTCCGACGAACCCGGTTCGGTTCCCTCCGGGACCACCACGTAGTAGTCATCGCCAATGATGCGGAAATTGATTGCACCACGCGCGGCCAGCAAATCGGGCAGAATAAAGAACCGCCGATCTTTCTGCCGGAACGAATACATCTTGTCTTTCGACTTCTTGTTTGGGTTCTTTACTTCAACTCGTTCAGCGGAGGTAGTGATTGGTCGCGTGTGTAGATACGTCAAGAGACTTCGAACCATCTCGGTCGTTGGCGCGCGCAGCCTGTCGCCTTCAGCCTGATACGCACGCACGTATTCGACGAGGTGTTCGTCAAAGCCTGAGCGTCGAGCAAACTCCTGCACGAGCGGCGCGAAGTCAAGCACATCCAAAAGTCCAGCCGGCAGATCCTCCGAACGTTCCGGCGCTTCGAAAGACGGCGATGGACCAAGCGCGAGCGCCAGCGAAACGTAACGAGCGGCCTGGTCCGCCGGCGTCGCGGGCGCCGGCAGCTTGTTGCGCTCGTAAAATGTCTTCAGCTTGTCGCGCAGCGCCGGATCGAGGTTCGCGAGATCTTTTCGCAGCTTCACGCGGAAAGCGGAGGGCTGTCGGCCTGCGGGCGTCGTGTCGAGTCCGGCGACGTCAAGTGCCGCCATCACCAGAATCAAGCGCGGGTCAGCCCGAAAATCGACGCCGTATTCCGAAAGCTCGAAAGGCGCTCCCAGCCGTTGTTGGACCGGCGGTTGTTGTTGAGCGGGTTGTTGTGCCGGCTGTTGTTGAACCGCTTGAGAGGAGACTACTCCGGCAGACAAAACTGTAATCAGGAGGATTAGTAGAAATTGCTTCAATCCGTGTTACTCCGTGTGATTCTGTGGCTTTTTCGACCTCGGTAAGCGCGTAGCGCCCGCAATGTTAGCGGATAAGCCAGTAGCGAACAAACGACCGAGAGCGCCATGGCGCCCACCGAAAACGGCCAGACCACGTTGCTCCAGCTCTGCACAAACAGCAATCGGTAATAGTCTCCGGAAAAGAGCCGCGGGTTTTTCAGTAGCTCGAGGCCCTCGTCTGGGATGCGCAAAGGCCGTCCAAGGATGAATGCGCCGACGGTGTAAGACGCGATAATTATCGGGACCAGCGTCAGGAAAGGGTTGTTGAGGAACGTGCCGGTGTAGATCGCGATCTTGTTGAAGCGAAAGAAGAAGGCAATCGCCGTCGCGAGAATGGTGTGCAGACCGAGAAACGGCGAAAAGCCGATGAAGACGCCGATTGAAAAAGCAAGCGCCGTCCGCTCGGGAGGATCATCGATCGCAAGCAGACGGCGAAATGCAGCACGGAACATTTTTTTGGCCGCGGATCTTCGCGAATGGACGCGAATTCAAATCGGCGTTTATTCGCGAGAATCCGCGGCTAAATGGTTTTACTGAAAACTCTGCAGCGCTTCAGCTTCGTTGTCGTAAGAATCGAAAACTGTCAGCAGCTTCGTGATCACCAGCAGGTTCTGGATTCGGTCCGTTAGGTTCAGCAACTTGAGTTGTCCACCCTGACGACTAATTGTCGTGTAGTTGGCAATCAACTCGCCGACGCCACTCGAATCCATGTACTTCACGCCCGCCAGGTTCAGCAAAACGTTCTTCTTGCCCTGGTCGGCGAGGTTCCGGATGGAATCGCGCAAGGCGACGCTGCCCTCACCGATACGCACTTCACCACTCAGATCGAGAATGGTGACGTCTCCCGCTTGTCGTTCTTTCACATCGAGCTCAGCCATGGCTTTCTCCGTTCGAGATCTTTACTTGAAGCTGTTGAGTGCGTCAGCCTCGGATTCGTAAACGTCGAAGACGGTCAGGAGCTTCGTGATCGTCAACAGATCGCGAAGTTTCTGGGTGAGGTTGAGCAGCTTGAGCTGTCCGCCTTCTTTGTTGATGGCAGTGAAACTGGAAACAAGCTCGCCGATGCCGCTGGAATCGATGTAGCTCACGCCAGCAAGGTTCAGCAGAATGCGCTTCTTGCCTTCTTCGAGCAGACGCCGGATCGCGGTGCGCAGTGCCACGCTGCCCTCGCCAATGGTTATCTTTCCGCTCATATCGAGAATGGTCACGTCTCCGGCTTGACGCTCGTTGATATTCAACTCAGCCATTTCAGAAATCTCCTTTATGCAATTGCGAATTAACGTCGCTTGAGCATGCGCACCGTTGTTCCACCGCCCGGTCTGATCAACCAGTCGACTTCGTCCATAAAACTGCGCATGAAAAAGATGCCGCGGCCTGAGGCTTTTAAGATGTTCTCTTGTGCTGTTGGATCTGGGACTGCTTCCGGATTGAAACCGGGGCCCTGGTCGTGCACGCTGATTTCAACCGCGTCAGGCGAGCTCTTCAAAGTTATGTCTACGGTTTTGTCCTCGTCCTGACGATTGCCGTGGAACACCGCATTGGTGACGGCTTCGCGTACGGCCATGTCGATACCGAACGCGGCATCGTCGCCGAGTCCGGAACGGTCAACAAATTCGGCGACCGCGGCGGCGGCGGCAGCAATCGTGTCAATGCGACTGGGCAAACTTAACTCGGTCGTCTCTACGGTCACAATGCTTATGCATGACCTCTCCGAAAGCCACTGCGCGAGGACTCTGGCTGCTTTCTTCTAGTAACACCGACAATTATCAGGAGTTTGAGGGTGTAACACGCGGAATGCGGCGCTGTCAAGAATCGATAGGTTCCCATCAGACTGACACGTCACATATTAAACAATGAAACCGAGGTTCTTGAGAGCGCGATCGAGATCTTCGAGATCGAGCGGCTTGGTCAAATACGCATTTGAGCCGTTTTCCAGCGCGGCTTCTTCCATACCGTAAACGTCGTAAGCCGTGATTGCCACGATGGGCGTGTGATCGCCATTTCTTTCCAGCTTGCGGAACTTTTTGATCGTCTCCAACCCGTCAAGCACCGGCATGTTCAGATCAACGACGAGCAGACTGGGATGGTAACGCCGCGCCAGATCCAGCGCCTGCCGACCATCTTCAGCCTCGAAAACGCGGTAGCCTTTTAATTCAAAGGCCCGCTTTAGCATAATGCGGGTGTCCGTCGAATCTTCGGCAACGAGTACTGTCGGATAAAGTAAAGCAGACACCGTTCTTGCCCGGGCTAATTCGCCCGACCCCTGGTTAAGAATGTACGGGGGAAAAGCGTACGCTGAGGAAAGTTACAATCGTGGGATGCGCTATTTGTAACGGATTGATGCCTTTTATGTCCTGTATCGTACCTTTGCCGAGATTATGAGACTAAAACCCGCAAGTTTGATCAGTGGCAGCCTACGTCTGCCGGGCGATAAGTCGATATCACATCGGGCTGCATTGATCGGTGCACTCGCGGACGGTCGCACCGAGATCTCAAACTTTTCCACTGCGGCTGATTGTTCCTCGACGCTCATTTGTCTGCGTGAACTCGGCATCTCCATCGAACGCAATCACGACAAGGTGACCTTCGCGGGCAATCAAAAACTGTCTGCGCCACGTCGTCCGCTCGATTGCGGTAACAGTGGCTCGACATTACGCATACTAGCGGGCGTTTTGGCTGGTCATGATTTCACGGCGGAACTGATTGGCGACCAGTCGTTGAGCGCCCGCCCCATGCGTCGCATCATCGAACCGTTGGAGATGATGGGCGCGAAGATCGAAGCGACTGACGGGAAAGCGCCGTTGAAAGTGCAGGGTTCGAGCCGATTGAATCCGATCACATACAAGCTTCCGATTGCGAGTGCGCAGGTAAAATCCGCCGTGCTGTTTGCCGGACTGAATGCGCAGGGTCGAACGACTGTGATCGAAACGTCGCCAACGCGCGATCACACGGAACGACTGTTCAACGGCTTCGGCGTGCCCGTAACAACAAACGACGATCTTTCAGTAACGCTCGACGGTCCGGCGCGCTTCACTGGCGGATCGATAACGATTCCCGGCGACGTGTCTTCAGCGGCATATTTCGTCGCGGCTGCAATGCTGCTGCCCGAATCAAGATTGACGATCGAAGCTGTCGGTTTGAATCCAACGCGGGCTGCATTTCTTTCCGTGCTGGGTTCCTGGGGCGCCGATATTTTTACTGACGACGTACGAACCGAACGAAACGAGCCATACGGAACGATCAACGTCCGCGGAGGACTCCGTGGAACGGCATCGGACCGTATGTTGAGCCGCTCGATCATTCCGTCGCTGATCGACGAGCTGCCGTTACTCGCGGTCGTTGGTTCACAAATCGACGGCGGCATTCAGATCCGCGACGCCGCTGAATTGAGACATAAAGAGAGCGACCGGCTTGCGACCACCGCCGCAAACCTGCGCGCGATGGGAGCGGAGGTCGAAGAGTTTGACGACGGGCTCGCCGTTTCCGGACGCACACAACTCCACGGCGCATCGCTCGATTCGCATGGTGATCATCGCATCGCGATGGCTTTCGCGGTCGCCGCGTTGATCGCTGAAGGCGAGACGGAGATCGCGGGCGCTGAATGCGTTGCGATCTCGTTTCCTGAATTCTTCACGCTGCTTGAATCGCTGGCACAGAGATGAAACAACGCGGACCAATCGTCATCACGGGGTTTATGGGCTGCGGGAAGAGCAGAGTCGCGCGCGCGCTGGCGCTGCGGCGAGGCGTCGTCATGGTAGACCTCGATGAGTGGATCACGAGGCACGTGGGCCACAGTCCCGCGCAAGTAATCAACGAAGATGGTGAGCGTGCGTTTCGCGCGATCGAGACGACTGCGTTGCGTGAGCTGTTGCAGAGTGGTGACGCCGGCGTTATCGCGCTTGGTGGTGGCGCGTGGATCGAGGAAGCGAATCGTGATCTGATCCATCAGTTCAGTTGCGTCAGCGTTTGGCTTGACACCCCATTCGAGATCTGTTGGCAAAGAATCTGCGCCTCAGCAGAAGATCGTCCCCTCGGCAGATCGCGCGAAGAGGCGCAGGCTCGTTACGATCTTCGAAAACCGATCTACAAGTTAGCGATGGTTCATATTCCGGTCAGCTCCGAGGAACAAGTCGACCATTTAGCCTCACTCATTAGTTTAGCCGCGGATGCACGCGGATAAACGCATCTGCGTTACTCCGTGTTCATCCGCGGCTACTCTTTAGAACTTATATTTCAAAGCGAACTGCATCTGCCTCGAACTCCCCGAATCGCCCGTCGCGAAGCGAGTGGTGGTGATCGTGCCAAACGTGCCGCTACCAACTTGCGCCACTCGTCCGGGTTGACCGAAGTTCGCGTGATTGAACACGTCAAACACTTCCCACCGGAATTCGATCGACTGCCGTTCAGTCAGCTTCGTACGCTTAATCAGCGACAAGTCGGTGTTGTTGAAGCCTGGTCCAATCACCACGTTTCGTCCAAGACTGCCGAAGTGATAAATGGTTTTATTACCATTGACAACGCTGACCGGCAGAATCACGACTGCGGAAGACGGGCATTGACCGCCCGGCCGTGGATCGCAAACGGAGTTTGCAAACCACTGCACACCGATGCCACTCGCCGCTGGTGTCGGGTCAACCGTGATCGGCCCGGTGACGTCAGGCCGCAGCGTCGCGAGGCCCGTCAACGAGTTTCCATTTGCACTGGTTGCCAACACAACCCCAGCCGGAGTCGTAATCGCCGCCGCGTTACCCGCCAGCAGCGTCACTGGATTTCCAGTCTGCGACTGCTCGACGAACGAAAACTGCCATCCCTCTTTCAATTGATTACCCTTGAACGGCAGCTCGTACAGCCCGCTGATCACGAATCAATGACGCACATCGAAGTCTGACAAACCGCGATCGCCGCGCAGGTTGAAACTGTCCTGGACGGTCACGCCTTGTGAACTCTGCGAGTTGTAGTCGATCGATTTCGAGAAGGTATACGAAGCGTTGAACTGAAGCCCTTTCGCCATGCGCTTCTCCGCGGTGACCCAAAGAGCGTTGTAGTTTGAGTTGCCCGTGCCTTCGCGGAAGGTGATGTTTTGCAGCGGTACTCCCGCACCAATCGGGCTGTTTGGCGACAACGCCGGAAATGGACGCACCGGCTGGAACGCGGCATTCAGAGACGTTTGATTCAGGTTACGGCTGAGCCGCAGGTGTGTGCCCTTCGAGCCGAAGTAACCTACCGTGAGCGCCAAACCTTGCCGCAGCTCGCGCTGCACGTTCAGGTTCCACGATTGAATGTAGGCGGCGTCGAATCCCGGATCAGACGAACTGGGCGAGATGTTGGCGCCCGGCACTGCGTTACAGCCGACCTGACAGCTAGCGTTGAAAAGTTGTGTAGTCGTGTTCGGCAGTATCGACACCGCAGTTGCGAACGGCGGGTTCGCGGCGTTGCCGGTAACGAGATTGGTAATCGGCTGGTCAGCCAGGATCGCATACGCGCCGCGGACCGAAGTCTTTCCATCCTTGAAGGGATCCCACGCAAAACCGAGTCGCGGTTGAAAGTTCGTCGCGTTCGTCTTGTACACAGGAGCGATACCGTGGTTGACCTGCACCAGCGAGTTGATCTCAGGCACGAAGTCGACGAAGCGATCGAATCGTTCGGTAGGCGACATCAACCAGTCGTAACGAAAACCGAGTTCAAGCGTGAGATTGGGACGAACCTTGTAGTTGTCCTGAACGAAAACGCCGAGTGCGCCCTGTGCGATCGCCGACGAGACGTCGCCGAGAGTAACAGTGAAGCCATTCGCGGTGCCGGCAAGAAACGTGGTCAAGTTTGCGAACGTGAAAGCTCCGGTGTCTTTTCCGGTGTTGTTGTTGTAAAACCGGCGCCACTCACCACCGAAGCGCAACGAGTGGTTGCCGCGCAGATAGCTGAGCGTGTCGGAAACCACGTAAGTCGTGTCTGACCGGCCTTGCGGGAAACCGGTTGGCCCGCCGAGATTCAGAAAGGTTCCGCCGATCGAGATTTGCGGCAGTCCGATCGGCTCCGTGACACCGTCCTTGATGCCGAAGTCGAGCGGATTCAGCTGCGCGTTTGGCGTAAAGGCGATGTGAATGCGGTTGAAACCAAACCGCGCTTCATTGACGAGCGCACCGAAGGTATGCGTTTCATTGAGCGTGAAGATCTGCCGGCGAGATTGGCGCGTGTCGCCAAATCCCGGGATTGAGTTTCCCTGCAGGGTAGGCTCACCACGCTCGTCGCGTTGCAGCGCGTAGTAGCCATGCAGGTGATCGTTAGTACCCATGTTGTGGCTCATGTCCAGCGTCCACTGATCGATATTCACGGGCGCCGTCGCTGCGCCGCCAAATTGATTCGTACCGATGTTCGGAACCGGAATCAATGGCAGAAGCTTTTGGATAACCGGATCCGTCACCAACGCTCGTTGACCGAGGGTGGGAACAATAGAAATGGGCAGCGTCAGGCCCTGTCGTTGTCGCAATCCTTCATAGCTCATGAAGAAAAACGTTTTGTTCTGGCCTTTGTAACCGAACGACGGACCGCCTTCGCCGAAGTGCAGCAGGTTGAAAGGTCCGCCGAGATTGAATCCGAACTGGTTTCGTTTGAACGGCGCGGGCTGCGACGTGCGCTCGAAGAAGTTGCGGGCGTCGAAAACGTCATTGCGGAGGAACTCGAAAAGTTCGCCGTGATAGTCGTTAGAGCCCGAGCGCGTGGCGATGTTCACGATCGCGCCGGAGTTGCGACCGTATTCAGCGCTGAACGTAGAGTTGTCAGCCTTGAACTCCTGAACGGTGTTGATCGACGGCTGAAACGTGATCTGGTTCTGGACCATGTCGTTGAGATTGATGCCGTTGATCATGAAGTTAACCGTGTCTTCGCGGTTACCGGCGGTGTTGATTGCAAATGATCCCTGTCCGCGCAGCGGCGCCGTCAGGAAGCCGTTTTGCGGCGGCGTGACCGAGCCGGGAATGAGCAAACCGAGGTCGACGAAGTGACGGCCGTTTAAGGGAATCTCCTGTACTGTGCGCTGGTTGATTACTGTTCCGACTGATGTGGTCGTCGTCTCGATCACGGGAACGTCTGACGAGACGAGCACCTGTTCTGACAAGGCGCCAATCTCCATTTGAAAGTTCTGGACCACGGTTTTGGCGACTTGCAGAGTCACCTGATCGGCGACCTGAGTTTTGAAGCCCTCAACTCGTGCCTCGATTGAATAAAGTCCGACAGGCAAGGCGGCGAATTGATAATTACCATCGGCGTCTGTTTGCGTCGTTCGTTCAGCCGATGTGTTTCGGTTTCTGACGACGACAGTTGCGTTAGGCAGCACGGCGCCTTTCGAATCGGTGACGGTGCCCTGGATTGTCGCAGTTGATTGGCCCAATGCTGAGGAAGTCGCAAGAAGAGCGGCTACGAGCATTAAGACGAAAATAAAGATTCTTTCTCTTAGCATGTTTACCTCCAGAGATGCGGGCAAGTTAGGAAGGGAAATACTCCCTAAGCAATGAGAGTGCCGTGAGTGGTGAGAAATATGCTTAGCAAAAACGGGTTTCGGACGGCGTTGATATCCAAAAACCACAAGTGCGATCCGAAAATTCAGCCGCAAATTTTCGCAGGTAAACGCGGATCGAACTGCGTTCATCCGCGAAGACCCGCGGCTAATAGAAGAACGTGTCACCAACGCACCAGGAAATCCTTGAGCGTCTCGTACATCTCATCAAAAGAATCAGCACAAAACAGCTCAGCCTGATAATGCGTTGGATCGTAAACGTGATCGGCGGCAGCGTTGATGTCCAGCGGTCGCAGTTTCGCTTTGTGCATTTCCGACAATTCGCCGGCTGAAGACAACAACCCCGTTCCGTAAGCCTTGAGCCGACCGTTTTCGCGCAACACACCAAACTCGATCGTGAACCAGTAGACACGCGCCAGCCGATCGAGTTCGCTCCGTTCTTCAGTACGCGTCACTGCTTCGCCGAAGAGCCGGTTGAGTTCGGCGAGACGCGTGCTGGCGAGAGTTACGGCGTGGCCGATGATCTCGTGGGCCACGTCGGGTTCGGGTGTGTACAGAGGCGTCGAGTGATGACGAATGTACTGCGTCGACAGAAAGACTCCGCGCGCGAGCGACTCGAGAAAAACCCGCGGCTCAACCAGGCCCGCAACCGGCTCGAGCCTGAAGCCGCTAATCGCTTCGACTTTGCGGCTCACTTCGTCGAGTTGCGGGATTCGATCTGCGTCAAACGCCAATCGATCGATGCAAGCGAGATACTCGGCGCAGGCATGCTCGCGGTGTGCGGGACCGAGTGCTTGCCAAATCGCCTTCCACACGCCGTGTTCGAGCTCGGTGTAGGGCGCGGCCGGAATGGGTGAACCGGGCGTGTAGGTCATGGCGATATTTGCGATCGCGTTGCGCCGGGCGCGATATTCACGATCGCGAAAGCCCGGGTGGTCCGGATCGAGGGGAACTATGGCGACATGGTCGAGCAGAGGTTGCGTTTCAGTTATGGTCATCATCTTCGTTTACCTCGAAAACATAAAAAAACCGGCCACCAATCCGTTGGGATTGATGGCCGGTTTGAAACTTGTCTTTTGTGCTACTTCGTCACTGCACGCCGACAGCCCATCGCCTGACCGTCTCTCCCTCGGAGAGCGGGCCGTAATAATAATAGTGGCGATACTGGCTGCGACTCATGCTGGTCAAGAGGATAAATGCCCGAGGCGAACTCGTCAAGAAAGATTTGAGCCGCGGATCTTCGCGGATTAACGCAGATCTGCGTTTATCCGCGAAGATCCGCGCTTTAAAATTTCAGCGATTGCCGCGACGCGAAGAAGTCTTTCCACGCATCACCCTTCTTTTTCAAAAGGTCTGGGACGTTCGTGATCGTGAAGTCGGCGATCTTTACACCCTTCTCGATCTGCTGCCATGTCAAAGGCATCGACACGGTCGCCTTCGGCTTCGCACGCGCCGTAAACACCGCCGCCAAACTCTTCCCGCGCGCGTTCTGCATCCAGTCGACGTAAACCTGCGTGCTCTTGCGTTTCGCAATCGTCCGCTCAACCGTCGCGATCTTCGGCGCGCGCTGCGCGACTTCGGTCGCCAGCAGTCGCGCAAACTCGCCTACCTTGTCGTATTCATTTGTCGGCTTGAGTGGGACGTAGATATGAATGCCCGACGATCCTGAAGTCTTCGGAAATGCTGTCAGACCGATCTCGTCAGCGACTTCCTTCACAACCAGCGCAACCTGCAACACGTTTTCCCACGGCGCCTTCTTCGGATCGAGATCGATCGCGATCCAGTCAGGCTTATCGAGTCGTTTGATTGTCGAGTGCCACGGATGCTGCTCGATGGTTCCGAGCGTGACGAAGTGAAGTACTGAAGCAATCGTTGAGTAAACGCCGTAGTCGAGTTCCCGCCCTTCCTGATTGATCAGCCGCGCGGTCTTGATGAACTCAGGCGCGCTGTCGAGGTCCTGTTGGAAAAACATCGGCGCCTTGATTCCGCGCGGATAACGCTGCAGGATCGCGGGCCGGTCCTGCAAGTACGGCATGATGTAATCGGCGACTTTCAAGTAGTAACTCAGCAAGTCGAATTTCGTGAGCTTCTCGTCGGGCCAGTAAATGCGGTCCAGGCTCGTAACCGCCACCTGCTCGCGGCCCACCTTGATGATCAGGTCGCCCCTGGGCCGGTCCAAACTTAGAAACTCTTCAACCGTGACGACTGTGCCGGTTTTTTGCTTCGTGCGTTTTACTTCTTCTTTAGGCATGTTAGATTTAAGCCATGCGAATAATGATTGTCAGCCTGATCATAGCGGCACTCATCACCTTCGTTGCACTAGCCGCGCCGCCTGCCACCGTAACCTATAACCTTGATGCCAGCCAGAGCAAGTTCATGGCCCACGCGAACCGCAGCGGCCTGCTCTGGTTCAAGGGCAAGAGCCATCATCTCGCTGCCAGTGATTTCAGCGGACAAGTCGAGTTAACGCCCGACACGATCACGCCTGCATCACTGCATCTCGTCGTGAAGGCGGCGTCGCTGCATGAAACTGGCGCTGAATTCACGGATCAGCAAAAGCAGATCATCGACAAAGAACTGAAAGACATCGTGCTGCTTCCGGACCAGTATCCGGACATCACTTATCAGAGCACGAACGTGACGGCGAAAGGTTTGGGGGCGGGTCGATACGATGTCAAGATCAACGGCAACCTGACGCTGCATGGGGTAACGCGCCCGGTCATGATTCCGGCAACCGTCACGCTCAATGGCAGCACCTTGCGTGCGACCGGCCAATTCAGCATCGACCGTGATGATTACAAGGTGAAGGCGACGTCAGCAGCTCATGGGTTAGTGCGCGTCGATGACGACATAAAGTTTGAGTTTGATATTTTGGGCCGCAGTCCCTAAGCAGGTTTTTCACGCAAAGGTGCAAAGATCGCAAAGGACGCAAAGAAGAACCATGAATGCATTCGCGTTCTTTGCGATCTTTGCGCCTTTACGTTAAAACCTAATGGTTACCGTAACCCTCAGAATGCTTCTGCATCCACCGCCAGGCCGATTCGATTATCAATCCCAGATCCTGAAACTGCGGCTGCCACCCAAGCTCACTCTTGATCTTGTCTGAGCTGGCGATTAGCACCGCCGGATCACCCGCTCGCCTCGCGCCCATGCGCACTGGAATTTCCTTCCCAGTTACACGTCGCGCGGTCTCGATCACATCGCGCACGCTGTAACCATCACCGCCGCACCCGAGGTTGTAGATCGCACTGCGCTCGCTCAACACATCGAGCGCGAGAATGTGCGCGCGCGCCAGATCGATCACGTGAATGTAGTCGCGAATGCACGTTCCGTCAGGCGTCGGATAGTCATCACCAAAGATCTCGACGTGAGCGCGTTTGCCCGCGGCGGCCTGCAATGTGATCGGAATGATGTGCGTCTCCGGATCGTGATCCTCACCGCACTTCTCACTCGCACCCGCGGCATTGAAATAACGTAACGACGCGTACCTCAGCCCGTACGCTCTTTCATACCAGTGCATCGCGCGCTCGAAGGCGAGTTTTGTTTCGCCGTATGGGTTCGTGGGATTGTTTGGCGCTGACTCGAAGATCGGCTGTGACTCCGGTTCACCATACGTCGCCGCCGTTGAAGAGAAAACAATGCGACTGATTCCGCAATCGCGCATTGCGTCGAGCAGAACTAAGCCCGCCACCACGTTGTTGTGATAATACTTCGCGGGATTTTCGACGGACTCGCCGACGAGTGAAAACGCGGCCATGTGAATGACCGCATCGGTCCGCTTGTCCTTCAGTGTTTGGCGAAGCCTGTCTGCGTCGAGCAGATCGCCTTCAACAAAATCGGCGCCGTCAACAACGGCGCCGCGATGTCCCTTGCTTAAATTGTCGTAGACCACAACTTCGTGGCCATCTTTTACCAACTCTTCAGTGACGACACTCCCGATATAACCCGCGCCGCCCGTTACCAGAACCCGCATGAATAACCCCTTGATTTTTAGTTAACTAGCTGATCGCAACCTTTGGCTGATTCGTCGCCGCGTCCGCTTTCACCGGCTCGGCGGGCGTGACGTAAAGTATCCGGCCACAGTTATCACAGGTGATGATGTCTTCCCCGCGCCGGACCTCGGCCATCACCTGTGGCCTGAGCGACATGAAACACGCACTGCACGAACGATTGCGCGCTTCCGCGACTGCAACACCGTCACGGATGCGATTTCCGATGCGCGAATAGAGCGCGCTCATCGGTTTCGGCAAACTCGCGAACAGTTCCTCGCGCTCTTTGCGCGCACTCGCCAACCGGTCACCAATCGAGCCCGATTCCTCGTCGAAAGCTTTCAGCTTCGCTTCGCGATCGGAGTTCATCGTGGCGATCTCGTCAGCGCGCTCGTTCAAGGCCTTTTCGGCCTGTTCGAGTTGTTCCAGTTGTTCGAGGATTTGTGTTTCGAGACCTGAGATTTGTTTGCGGGCGGCGTCTGCTTCACGAATCGCCGCTGTGTATTCGTCCGGCTTCTTCGACGACATCAGGTTTCGTTCGGCGCGCTCGACGCGGCCGCGTTGTTCGACGACTTCGTTTTCAAGACGCGCGCGCGTGTGTTTGGCTTCATCGCGGCGGGTTTCGAGCGCCCTAATTTCAAAGGCGCGCTGATCGAATTCTCTCTCGATCTCGGCGCGCCTTTCGGGTGTCGCTTGTTGGTCTTTTTCTAGTTTCCGTATGGTCGTATCAAGATTCTGCAAAGCGATTAACTTCTGCAATTCCGCTTTCACTCTTTATGCACTCCTCAAAAGATCAGGACTGATTATGACGATCCCCATTGCTGGGGATCATCACACAACCCACACGTTTGACGCAAGTTCAGCCACAGATTTACACAGAAAAACACGGATCAGAATTTCTCTTTCTGACCCGTGTCTATCTGTGTAACCCGTGGCTTTTAATTTTTCTATATCGGGCCGTTTATGGTCCGGATTCGTGCACGTGGCGTAACTCGAACGCGCGGCACGTTGATGTTGATGGACGGAATCGACACCGCCGGGACCTCGATGTTCGGCATAGCGATATTAATGTCGGGAATTTCGATCCGCGGGATCACGATGCGGCGTCCAATCTGCGCGCCGTCCACCGT
>DATNDM010000201.1:0-4615 GCA_035553235.1 Pyrinomonadaceae bacterium
TACGTGTCGGCGATTAGTAGTTTGTCGCCGTACGTGACGAGTCCGAGCGGATGTTGCAGTCGAACATCGTCGCCTGTGCCGTCAACATCGCCAAACTCGAACAGATCACCGCCGACGAGAGTCTTGACCGATCGACCCGCGAGATCGATCTCACGAATGATGTTCGATTCACTGTCAGCGACGTAAAGCTTTTTGCCGTCAGTCGCCATACCCGACGGCTGTGCGAAACCGGCCTCGAGTAGCGGCCCATCAGCGCGCGCTTCACGACCTGAGCCCGCGAAAGTCGAGACCTCGTTTTTATCGAGATCAAGCATCCAGATCTGGTGCGGGCCAGCCATCGCGATGTAGAGCACGTTGCCAACGAGTTGCAAGTCCCACGGCGAGCTCAACGCGACTGATCGCGCCGGGCCGACTTTGAAATACTGGCGCGATTGTTGACCCGTGCCGGCGATCGTCTCGACGCTACGTGATTTGAGATCAAGACGCCGAATCAGATGGTTTTCGGTGTCGGCGACGTAAAGCGTATCGCCGGAGAGAGCCATGCCTTGCGGGCGATAGAACGTGGCTTTGTCGAATGGACCGTCCGCGGCGCCCTCGTCACCGGTGCCGATTGTCTCGACGAGCGTGCCGTCGAGTTTCGTGATGACGATGCGGTTGTGATTTGAGTCGGCGATGAAGAGTCGATCAGTCTTCGCGTCAGCGAGTATTTTGCCGGGAAACGCCAGTGGCAGTTCGCCGACCTTCGCACGTTCGAGCACGAGTTTCAAAGGCTCCTCGTTCAGCTCGCCTCTGGCGCGAGCCTCTGTCACAAGCTTCGCGATCGCTTGATCGATGACCTCGTAATTACCTTCGCCGGAGACGCCGCCGACGATGTAACCCGCGGGATCGATCAGCACTTGCGTCGGCCACGCGCGCACGCCGTAGCTTTGCCAGACCGCGTATTCCGAATCGTTGTAAACCGGATGCTCGATCTCGTAACGCAGGATGATGCGCCGGATGTTTTCGGTTTCCTTTTCGTTCTGAAACTTCGCGGAGTGAATGCCGATCACGACCAGTTGATTGGCGTACTTTGCTTCGAGCTTTTTCAGATCCGGAATGATGTGGATGCAGTTGATGCAGCCGTAGGTCCAGAAATCGAGCAGCAAGACTTTGCCTTTGAGAGCGGCGATCGAGAGCGGCTTGTCAGTGTTGAGCCAGCCGCGGCCGCCGGTGATTTCGGGCGCGCGTACTTTCGGTCGTTCTTGTGCAGACATAAAGACACCCTGAGCCATCAAGAGTAGGATGATTATTCGAACTACGGATTTCATGCGGATGAGGCCTCGAGCAGTTGATCGACGCGCTCGATTGCGCGGCGCAAGTGTGGGATCGTGATCGAACCGCCAACGACGAGCGCCACGTTGAATGCATCGAGAAACTCGTCACGATTGACCCCGATCTCAGCGCACTGCTTGATGTGATATGTGATGCAGTCGTCGCAGCGCAGCACCGCCGACGCAACCAGGCCCATCAGCTCTTTTGTTTTCTTGTCGAGTGCGCCGTCTTCGTAAGCCTGTGTGTCGAGTGCGAAAAAACGTTTGATGCCGAGGTGATTGCTGCCGAGCAGTTTCTCGTTCATCGCCGCGCGATAGCGGTCAAACTCATCCATTGCGTGCGCCCTTTCAGTTGAAGATTATAAGGCATTGTATACCATCCACAGATTACACAGAGGAGCTCTGCCTAATCTGCGGATGCGTATTTGTCTGTCACCGGGCATCGTTGTAACCTTTACGCCTCGTGAACAACCAGGCTTTTACAACTCTCGAATACCAGCATCTCCTGGAGTTGATCAAACGAAACGCGCAGACCGAAGCTGGACAGCATCGCGTTGAAACACTGTCGCCGATCGACGATGCGTCTGAGCTGCGCCGCGCGCTTGCCGCACTAGCCGAGTGCGTGAGACTGCGCGCGCGTGGCGTCAAATGGTATTTCAACGGGCTCGTGGATCCGTCTGAAACGATCGCGCGCTTGCGCGTCGAAGGTGCGAGCCTTGATCCGCTCGCGATTCTGCAAGTCGCGCGTCTCTGCGACCAGTCGATGTCGGCGCGTGCGGCGATTCTCGCCGAACGTGAAGACGCGCCCGTGTTGTGGCAACTGGTCCAGGATCTGCCCCGCGAACTCAACACACTCGTCGCGCGCGTCACGAATAAGATTTTACCCAGCGGCGAACTCGACGATCGCGCGAGCCCGGAACTCGCGAACATCCGTCACGAGATCAACGTGCTGCGCTCGCGTATCACGCGTTCGCTCGAAAGGTTGATGACGCGATCGGCTGAGGCGATTCAGGATGAGCTCGTGACGATCCGCAACGATCGGTTTGTTATTCCCGTGAAAGCCGATCATCGCGGACGTGTTCAGGGCGTCGCGCACGGTTACTCGTCTTCGGGCGCGACGGCGTTCATCGAGCCGCTCGAGACGATCGAATCGAACAACGAGTTGCAGAACCTGCATGAGAGCGAAGCGCGTGAGATCGCGAAGATTCTCTTCGGTTTGTCAGAAGAACTGCGCGCTCAACTGCCCGCGATTGCGATGGCGGCGGACGCCGTGGCTGAGCTCGACTTCATCAACGCGCGCGCCGTTTTTCATCAGAGTTTCAACTGCGTCATTCCCGAGATTCAAACGGAAACAACTGGCAGTGGCGAACTGGAACTGATCGAAGCTCGGCATCCACTGCTTGAGGAGAACCTGCGCGCGACGGGCGACGCGGTTGTGCCGGTCTCATTCACGCTCGACAACGAGAAGAATGCGATGGTGATCTCGGGCGCGAACGCGGGCGGCAAGACGGTCGTGTTGAAGACGACAGGTTTACTTGCGTTGATGGCGCTCTCCGGGATTTCGGTGCCGGCGCGGTCCGCGCGTTTTCCGTTTTACGCGTCAGTGCTGGCTGACATCGGCGACCATCAATCGCTCGCCGCGAACCTCTCGACGTTTACGTCACACGCCGCGAACATCGCGCGCATGATCGAGTTGTGCGAAGCGCCCGCACTCGTTTTGCTCGATGAAGTTGGAACCGGAACCGATCCCGAAGAAGGATCGGCGCTGGGCGTCGCCGTCGTGGATCATTTCAGACGCGTTTGCGGTGCGCACGTGATCGCGACTACGCATTACAGTGGACTCAAGATGTACGCGGCGAACGAAGAGGGCGTCTTGAACGCGAGTGTTGAGTTTGACGAGAAGACTTTGCGTCCGACGTACCGGTTGCTGGTCGGAGTTGCGGGTGCTTCTTCAGGTTTGGAGATCGCGCGCAGGTTCGGAGTTCCGGCTCAGATCGTCGAGAACGCGATGACATCCGTTGCTGATTCGTCGTTACAGGCGTCTGAGTATTTGCGACGAATCAAGCGCGAAGCTGAAGACGCTGAGGCGTTGCGCAACGCGTTGGAAGAGGAGCGACAAGCCGTCGCCGAGAAATTCGCATCGCTCGATAAAGAAGCCGCGAAACAGGAACGCGAACGGCAAGCAACATTCGAACAAAAGGTGCAACGCACGATTGCGGAACTCGAGAAGCGTGCGCGCGAGCTTGTGTCGACGATCGAGGATCGCACTGAGCGTGTTCGTGTCGAGCGTGATGCGCAGCGACGCATTGCCGAGATGAAGCGCACGGCGCAGAGGGAAGTTCGCATTGTCCGAGAAGGACATCCCGTGCAGTCAGAAGGCGCTGAACCCGCGCCAACGATTGCGGAGGAAACGCCGGAATACGTGACCGCCGCGCCACGCGAGATCGTCGCAGGCGATCGCGTTAAGCTTCGTTCGTTCGGGACGGTCGGGATTGTGGACCAGATCAAGAATGGCGTCGCTGAAGTAAGAGTGAAATCGCTGCGACTGCGCGAGAAGCTGGAGAATCTTGAGTTAGTCGAAGCTACAACTCCAAAACCACAACAAGGCAAACTCGAAAAACTACGACGTTCCGCAGCGACGGAAACTCACCTGGCTGCTGATGACAAAGCTCAATCCGAGTTGAACGTGATTGGACAAACAACTGACGAGGCCGTCGACGCCGTGGACAAATTTCTCGACGAAGCCTCATTGGCAAGTTTGAGTAAGGTTCGGATCATTCACGGCCACGGCACGGGCGCGCTGCGTCGCGCCATCGGCGCCCTGCTTGACGGCCACCCTCACGTTTCACGATTTCTACCCGCCCCACCCGATCAGGGCGGTGCTGGTGCAACACTCGTCGAGTTGAGACAATGAACATTTAGCCACAGATTAAACGGATGACACAGATCAAATCCGTATTTTCCGTGCAAAATCCGTGGCCCCATTTAATAAATGCGTTACCCCCAGACATTCATCGACGATCTAAAACGACAGGCAGACATCGTCCGGGTCATACAGGATTACGTGCAGCTCAAGAAGAAGGGCGCGAACTGGATGGCGTGCTGCCCGTTCCACAAGGAAAAGACGCCGTCGTTCTCGGTCAGTCCGGCGAAGGAAATTTTCTACTGCTTCGGCTGTCACAAAGGCGGCTCCGTGTTCACGTTCGTCATGGAGATCGAGCGCGTTCCGTTTCCCGAAGCTATCAAAATCGTCGCCGATAAAGTCGGTATGCCATTGCCGACAATGGTTGACGACGGCCGCTTCG
>DATNDM010000202.1:0-8567 GCA_035553235.1 Pyrinomonadaceae bacterium
CCTCTACGGACCACACTGGTTATTAGTGGCATTCACTGTCGGCGTCGCGTTGATTGGCATTGTCTTGTGGGGGACGATCGCTGGATCGATGCTGCCATTTATGCTGCGCCGCCTGGGCTTCGATCCAGCCACCTCATCTGCACCCTTTGTCGCTACTCTAGTGGACGTAACCGGTCTGGTGATTTATTTCAGTGTCGCAGTCGTCGTGCTGCGCGGCACGCTTCTTTAGTTCAGAGTTCAAGCTTTAGCTTGGAGTCATGAATCCTAATCAGCAAGCTAAAGCTTGAACTCTGAACCGGTCAGGTCTAACTCACAAAGCAGACTTCTGATTCAAAGTTCTTTTGTACTTTATGTGCCTTTTGTGGCCCAATAAGGAAAATGACGACTCGAATCTACATTGCAACTGCGATGACGGTCCTGATGTTACTGACAAACACCCAGCCCCTGGCCCAGAACAAAACCACCGTAAAGCCGGGCCGCTCAGTTGTGCGTAGCAAACATGCAATGGTCGCCAGCAGCCAGCCGCTTGCCTCGGAAGTGGGTCTTGACGTCCTCAAGCGCGGTGGCAATGCAGTCGATGCGGCGATCGCGATGGCGGCGATGCTCAACGTCACGGAACCGATGATGACGGGCATCGGTGGCGACGCTTTCATGCTCGTCTACTGGTCTAAGACGAAGGAGTTGAAGGGTCTGAACGCGAGCGGGCGAGCACCAAAAGCTTTGAGTCTTGACTACTTCGCGAAGCGGAAGATCACGAAGATGCCCGAGTTCGGCATGGAAAGCATTACAGTCCCTGGCGCGTTTGATGGCTGGGTAACGTTATTGGAAAAGTACGGCACGATGAAGCTGAGGGATCTGCTGAGCCCGGCTATCGAGACCGCTGAGAACGGTTTTCCCGTAATGGAAAAGACTGCTGAAGACTGGAACGCCGAAATAACGAAACTGAAAAAGAATCCGGCCGCCGCAGGTAACTACCTAATTGACGGAAGAGCACCACGGCCAGGCGAGACTTTTCGGCAACCTAACCTCGCCCGCACTCTTCGCACGCTGGCGACCGGCGGTCGCGACGCTTTTTACAAAGGTGAGATAGCCCAAGCAATCGCTGACTACTGCGAGAAGAACGGCGGTTTTATTTCACTGGCGGATCTTGCGGCGCAAAAATCAGAATGGGTCGAACCGATCTCGACCGATTATCGCGGTTACACGGTCTATGAAATTCCACCGAACAGTCAGGGCCTGACGGCCTTACTCACGCTGAACATTCTCGAGGGTTTTGATCTCGCGGCGTTGAGTAAACAACCCGTTCGCTACTATCACACGCTGATCGAAGCCACCAAACTAGCGTTCGCCGATCGCAATCGTTACATCGCCGATCCGGCTTTCTCAAAAGTTCCTGTAGCCGAGTTGTTGTCGAAAGACTACGCGGCCAAACGACGAGCCCTTATCGATCCGAAAAAAGCACTTGATGCACCGTCGCCCGGGGAATTCAACGGCGGCAGTGATACCACGTACTTCACAGTCGTCGACAAGGACGGCAACGCCGTGTCGTTCATCAACAGTCTGTTCGACGCTTTCGGATCAGGGATTGTCGCCGGCGACACGGGCATCGTGCTTCAGAATCGCGGCAGTTCGTTTTCACTGGATCGAGCTCACCCTAATCATCTTGAGCCGGGCAAGCGTCCTTTTCACACGATCATTCCGGCGATGGTCTTCAAAGACAACAAGCTGTTCATGTCGTTCGGTGTTATGGGTGGCGGCATTCAGCCTCAGGGACATGTTCAGGTGTTGGTGAACATCATCGATCTTGGCATGGGACTGCAACAGGCGATTGAGGCGCCGCGCTACCGTTATATGAGCGACAGGGACGTCTTGCTCGAGGAGGAAATTCCGGCAACAGTGATTGATCAACTCATCGCCCTGGGCCACCGGCGAGCTTCGCCTCCCGGCGTACTCAGATCCTCTATGGGAGGCGGCCAGGCAATCATGATCGATCCGGTGAACGGAACGCTGATGGGCGCGTCCGATCCACGCAAAGATGGACTCGCGCTCGGTTATTGAGCACGAGAGCTTTGCCTCAAAAATCAGAATTCATTGTTGGATCGGGTCAGTACAGGGAGCGGTAGCGACCTGGTCCGTGATCAGCATGCGATATTTCTGATGAATCTTGATTCCTATGGTTTGACCAGGTCGCTACCGCTCCCTGCACTGACCCGATCCAAGCGCGATCCCGACTTTTGGGACAAAGCCGAGCGCGAGCCGAGATATTCAGAAACCCTCATCTTTTCATAACGAATGTTCCCGCTCCTCGCGTGCCGAACCTGTATGTTCTCTCGCGTACCGTTGAGTGTTTGCGCTTCGGGCAATATCGACTCAACCACAGAGGCACAGAGAACACAGAGGTTGCACAGAGAAATCTAAACTGAAAACACCACCCGACTAACGTCTCTCGTTCTCATGCGCTCCGTCACTGTGGACCACGACTTGCGGATAAGGTATGTCGATGTGAGCATGGTCCAACGCGTTCTTGATTCCGGTAGTAACACGGTCAAGCGATGCCAAAACATTAGCCTGACGAGAGCCCGTCCAGTAATACACCGTCAAATTCACTGACGAGGGCGCTAACTCCGAGACGTACACCCAGGGCCCCGGATCAGCGAGCACCCCTTCGGTTTTCCGAAGCACTTCGTGAATCGTCTTGCGAGCAGTTTCGATCGAATCTTTGTAACCAATGCCCACCGTCAGGCGAACTCGGCGACTCTCGTAGGCGCTCCGGACCAGAATCGCATTCATGTATACGTCGCCGTTAGGCAAGACTGCGCGTTCGCCATCGTACGTTTTCAACCGAGTGGACCTCGTGGTTATGTCCTCAACGGTGCCGTCAAATTCCCTTACTTTGATTTCGTCGCCGACGACGAAAGGTCGTCG
Source organism: Pyrinomonadaceae bacterium (assembly GCA_035553235.1). Classification (GTDB taxonomy): domain Bacteria; phylum Acidobacteriota; class Blastocatellia; order Pyrinomonadales; family Pyrinomonadaceae; genus PSRF01. The sequence continues at coordinate 2,926 of DATNDM010000202.1, forward strand.
CCACAAAATCAGGATGCCGGCAAAGAAATTCTGAAGCACATCCTTGAAAGCGAAGCCGATCGCCACCGACGTAATGCCCAGGCCTGCAATGAGGTCGCCGGGGTGAAACCTTGGAAAGATGATTACGGCCGCGACGAGTAGACCAAGGATGATTGTTGCCGCTGATGTGAGCCGCGCCAGAAGGTCGGCCAGCGTTATGTCGAGCCGTGTTCGCTTGCCGGCAGTAATCAAAATAACCTTCAGGATGTGCGCTATCACGAGAAATATAACGAAAGCTATCACTCCGAAAAGCAGGTAAGGCACGCGCGCGAGCAGACTGGCGCCAAGGTGTCGAAACACTTGCCACACGATGTCAGGATCGAAGGATTTGTCAGCGCTGGGGTTGGGCGTTTGAAAGTAGAACATCATGAACTTCCCCCTTGATGATCAGCATGCTGCCCTCATTTAGTCCCAAAATCATAAAGGAGCGATGTAGAAACGTTTTAGAAGACGGCTTTGCACGAAAAGTCGGTGACATTGCTTTTCTCTGCGCCACCTCTGCGTTCTCTGCGTCTCTGCGGTTAAACTAATTCAGCAATAGCTCACCGCAGAGACGCAGAGAACGCCGAGGTGGCGCAGAGAAATCAATAATTCGGTACTTTTTGTGCAAAGCCCCGAAGATCATTTTTCGAGGGAAGGACGAGGCTTTATGCGGCGGGTGAATTAAGGAACTGAGTGAAGAGTCGAAGCTTTGACGAACAAGCGGCCAGAGATTGAGAGAAGCCGTTGACGAATTCGCGTGCCTTCTCAGCGCCGCCCATTGGTTAGAAAGGTGGCCGGTTAACCCGACCACCTTCGCTATTGAACAACTACTCTACCCGCGCTCCGACAACATCGTAGCGGTCAAGGTTCATTACCTTGTGCCACGCCGCGACGAAGTCTTTCACGAACTTCTCCTGCGAATCGGCACACGCATAAACTTCGGCAAAAGCGCGAAGCTCGGAATGCGAACCGAAGATCAGATCGACACGCGTGCCGGTCCACCTCAACTCGTTCGTGTTTCCATCGCGGCCCTCGTACACGCCCGCGGCGGTAGAAGGCTGCCAGCGCGTGCGCATGTCGAGAAGGTTCACGAAGAAATCATTCGTCAGCGCTCCGACTCGTTTCGTGAAGACGCCGTGCCTGGATGCTTCAGCGTTCGCGCCCAGAACTCGCAGACCGCCGATAAGCACCGTCATCTCCGGTCCGGTCAGACCCAGCAATTCCGCCCGATCTACCAACGCCTCCTCGGGCATCATGAGCTGGTCACCAGTGTAGTAGTTGCGGAAGCCGTCAGCGGTGGGCTCGAGCGCCGCAAACGACTCGACGTCGGTCTGTTCCTGTGAAGCGTCCATGCGACCGGGAGTGAAAGGAACCTTCACATCCTGGCCGGCGTCTTTCGCGGCCTTCTCGACTGCGGCGCATCCGCCGAGGACGATCAGGTCGGCAAGCGACACCTTTTTGTTGAAGTCCTTTTGAATGCCTTCGAGTTTTTCGAGCACCGTTGCGAGTTGAGCCGGGTTGTTGACTTCCCAATTCTTCTGCGGTTCGAGGCGAATGCGCGCACCGTTCGCGCCGCCACGCTTATCAGAGCCTCGGAATGTTGACGCCGACGCCCACGCGGTCGAAACGAGTTCGGAAACAGACAATCCGGAATCAAGGATCTTTGCCTTCAGCGTCCCCGCATCCTGCTCGTTAATAGGTTCATGATCGAGTGCGGGGATCGGATCCTGCCAGATCAATGTTTCCTGCGGCACGAGTGGTCCGAGGTAACGCTGGATAGGACCCATGTCGCGATGCGTGAGCTTAAACCACGCGCGCGCAAACGCGTCCGCGAACTCATCGGGATGGTCTAAAAAGCGGCGCGAGATCTTTTCGTAAGCTGGATCAGCTTTGAGAGATAGATCGGTGGTCAGCATCGTCGGCACACGTTTCAGCGAAGGATTATGCGGATCCGGAATCGTAGCTTCCGCGGTTTTCGCACGCCATTGGAACGCGCCTGCCGGGCTCTTCTCGAGTTCCCATTCGAAGTTGAAAAGGTTCTCGAAGTAGTGATTGCTCCATTGCGTCGGCGTCTGCGACCAGATGACCTCCGGACCACCAGTGATCGTGTCAGCGCCGAAGCCGGTGCCGTGTTTGCTCCTCCAGCCGAGGCCCTGGTCCTCGATCTGTGCGCCCTCGGGCTCCGGACCCAGGAATGATGGATCGCCGGCGCCGTGAGTTTTGCCGAAGGTATGTCCGCCCGCGATGAGCGCAACTGTTTCTTCATCGTTCATCGCCATGCGTGAGAATGTCTCACGGATATCATGAGCAGCAGCAACCGGATCAGGCTTGCCGTTCGGGCCTTCCGGATTGACGTAGATAAGACCCATTTGCACCGCGCCGAGCGGTTTCTGGAGTTCACGTTCACCGCTGTAGCGTTCGTCGCCGAGCCATGTTCCTTCAGGACCCCAGTAGAGTTCTTGCGGCTCCCATGTGTCCGGGCGGCCGCCGGCGAAACCAAACGTCTTGAAGCCCATAGATTCGAGTGCGACATTGCCGACCAGCACGAACAGATCGGCCCAGGAGATCTTGCGGCCGTATTTTTGTTTGATGGGCCACAACAGCCGGCGGGCTTTGTCGAGGTTGGCATTGTCCGGCCAGCTATTTAGAGGTGCGAAACGCTGCTGACCGCCGCCCGCGCCACCGCGGCCATCAGCAATTCGATAGGTGCCCGCGCTGTGCCACGCGAGGCGGATGAACAGCCCGCCATAATGGCCGAAGTCAGCCGGCCACCAGTCCTGCGAGTCGGTCATCAACGCACGCAGGTCTTTGATCACAGCATCAAGGTCGAGCGACTTGAACTCTTCCGCATAATTAAAATCCCTCCCCATGGGATTAGACTTCGAAGAGTTTGCTCGAAGGGCGCTTAAATCCAGGGAATTGGGCCACCAGGTTCGGTTCGATACGCGGGGAGACCTCGCGCCACCAGTGAAGGGACATCCGCCGTTTGAACCTTTCGTATCATGGACCTGGTCTCCGGCTGCTGAAACACGCTCAGTGATCTTTCCGTTGGTTTCCATCATTCACTTTCCTTCCCTCAATTATGTTGGCGAACTAACGAGTGACCGCTTAGTTCCTAAAAGTTGTTGTTTGTCTAACTACACTCAGGACACAAACCCCGCAGCGTGACTTCGATGGATCCGGCTTCGAATTTGGAATGTTTCGCAGCTTCGGTAATTAGTCCGTCCGGGATCGCGAGTTCAAGATCGACGAGCTTGCCGCAGTTGTTACAGATCGCATGATCGTGCCGCGAAAGCGTGCGGTCATACCGGGTACAGCCCGCGCCGAACCGGATTTCGCCTATCAATCCTTCATTCTTCAAATAGCGGAGGGAGTTGTAGACGGTGGCGAACGCTATGCCTGGCAAAAGCTGTCGCGCACGTTCATAGACCTCGATTGCGGTCAGATGCTCATCCGATTCGCGGATTACCCGGAGGACAGCTCGGCGCTGTTTGGTAAGTCCTAAGTTTTCGAAATTCATTTTTCTTAGATTAATTCTAAATTGAAAAAATGACCAGTAGTGAGTCGAGTCTCGGCTATAATTTTTTCGTCACAAGAAAGAGCAAGCGATCGGTCAGAGGGGTTGCATGATTTTCAGGCTTTCCAGGATCGCCTCAGCACAGCGGATCATTATCTCTGTCCTCACGATCTTCAGCGCATTTTCTACTTTATCGGCACAAACAAGTCCCGAAAAAACGGCCTCAGCCGTCATCAGCGGTCGAATAACGATCAAGAACAAAGGCGCCGCGGGGATCGTCGTTTATGCGTACCGGCAAAATACCGAGCAACTGCAGAGCTACCGCGGCGCCACCGATCAAAACGGAAACTATCGCATCACAAAACTACCGGCGGGCACTTACGTCGTCATCCCTGTTTCCCCGGCATTCGCCGTCGAACAAGGGACGAACGACTCCGTCGTCGTTAGTGACGGTGAAAGCGTCGAGGATCTAAATTTTTCGATGGTTCCGGGTGGTGTGGTCACGGGAAAAATCACAGATGCCGACGGCCGGCCAATCATAGAAGCCGAGGTTGCGGTGTTGCCGACCGGCTCTTATACCTTCGATCGGCAACTCACTGGCGTTGTTCACACTGACGACCGAGGCATCTACAGGGCTTTTGGGTTACGTCCTGGGAAGTACAAAGTATCTGTTGGTCTGGAGAGTTATCTGCCGCCCACGGGACGAGTTTCTTATCGCAAGACTTACTATCCTTCAGTCACTGATTATGAAAAAGCGAAAGTGATCGACGTCACAGAAGCGAGCGAAACGAAGGACATCGATATCGTAGTCGGTCGCCCGCTGACGACGTTCAAAGTTGCCGGTCGGATTGTCGATGCGGAAACAGGAAAGCCATTACCGAATATCAACTACGGTCTTAGTCAGGACCTTGGGAGCGGCAGTAGAACCAGCGTGGTAGGCCGTACTTTTTCCAACGTCAACGGCGAGTTCAGGTTCGATGAAGTGCTGCCCGGAAAATATACCGTTTTCATCGCCCCCTCGGGCGACAACGAGGTTCGCGGCGACTCGGCATCGTTCGATGTTGTCGACCACGATGTTACTGATCTCGTGATCAATGCGGGGAAAGCTGCGAGCTTGTCGGGTGTTGTTGTTTTCGAAGGTAGTGAAGAATCGGCAGCCGCATTCAAACGGACTGATTTGTTTATACATGCATTCGTGGAAAGCACTCATCAGTATTTCGCCAGTCCCGCCTACGCCGTCAATGCAGATGGAACTTTCAGACTCGGCGGCTTAAAAGAGGGTCGCATTCGTTTTGCCCTCAGATCGCGAACACGAAATAACTTCAAGCCGCTTGATATCGTGCGTGTCGAACGCGACGGCGTTCCACAAACGAGTGCGCTGATATTGAAAGACGCGGAGCAAGTTACCGGGATACGACTCGTGGTCATGTATCTTACCGGCGCGATTCACGGAGAGGTCAAGGTCGAAGGCGATGAGTCATTGGCAGACTCGCAGCTATTGCTTTCGGTCAATCCCTTAGACGGCGATCACAGTTGGTATCAGTCGTCAGGTATGAATTCGTCTCCGAGATTAGACGCGCGGAACCGTTTTCAGATCGACGGGTTGGCGGCGGGTAACTATGAAGTTAGTCTTACAGTGTGGAAGGGAGGGCGGCTTGATACGAACAGAGTCTACAAGCAGCAAGTCACGGTTACTGACAACGCAGTCAGCGAAGTAACGCTCACGATCAAAGCAAAACCGTGATCCACAGATTACACGGAAGAACCTGTGTAATCTGTGGACCAAACAGTTATAGCAACTACCGGCGTTTGCGCGGAGTCGCACGCAACTGGCGAATCTGTCGTTTTAGTTCCACGATCTCTTTCTGTTGCTCCTTGATCGCATTGAGCATGGTCCAGATGATTGGATCGTTGTTAACCATCAAGTAACCCTCAGCATTCTTCGTAACTGCCTCCGGAATCACTTGCTGCACCGCGTGTGCGCCAACGCCGATACGTTCGCCGACCGGCTTGATACCCAGCGCGTTGTCAGGCTTGTACTCATAACGCAACGGCTGCAAGCGCATGACGGCGTTCAGACCGCTGTTGTATGAGCCGTTGATCT
>DATNDM010000203.1:0-4216 GCA_035553235.1 Pyrinomonadaceae bacterium
GTAATCTCACTCGGAATGCCAATCACGACGCGCGGGCTCACCCACGTGCGGCCGTTGTGCGCTTTGCGAATGAAGTGCTGGAGCATCTTCTCGGTCACTTCAAAGTTGGCAATCACGCCGTCTCTCATCGGCCGGATGGCAACGATGTTTCCGGGAGTGCGGCCCAGCATCTCCTTCGCGTCCTTCCCGACCGCCTCGACCGCATTCGTCACCTTATTAATAGCGACGATGGAGGGTTCGCTGAGCACGACGCCACGTCCTTTCGCGTAAACAAGCGTGTTGGCGGTGCCGAGGTCGATGGCCAGGTCGTTCGAACGCAGTCCGGAGAGCAGAGGGAAAGACATAAGGGACTCCTTAATATTCAGTTGTGAACGAGAAAATCGGGAAGGAACAAGAGTCTTTGCGCGACTAAAACAAAGACAAACAGAATTTAATTTGTTGACAGAAGTGTGTCAAGAAGTTTTTGCCACGGATTACACAGATCGTGGCTTTGATCTGTGTAATCCGTGGTTGAGGAGTTAATACTGCCAGTTGACAGTCACAAAGCCGGTGCCGCTCGTGGGAACTGTGTAGCTGTGGTTGCTGCCATTTTCCCACGTCACCGTCCCATTCGCGGCGATCTTGATGAACTTGAACTGGATTGTCTGTCCGGCCGGAACCGACGCGACGAGGAACCAGTTCGGATAATTCGGCGTCAGCATCGGACCGACGGCTGTGTCCCACGTAGTGCCCCAGTTACTCAGCTCAACGGTGCTCCCGGTCAGGAATATGTAGTCGCCAACCGAGGTCGGACTCGCGTTATTCACCGTAAACGTGATGGGAATGAGCTTGGCCGTCAAAACCGTGTACTGGATCGCGTTCGAAACCTGCCCACTCGAATTCGTCACCGTGACGTTGTAGTTGCCGTTAGTGACTGACGGGGTGGTCGCGGTGATCTGCGTTGACGTCCACGAGTTGACGGTCGCGGTAGTTGTCCCGAACTTCACTGTGCCCGTCGTCGATCCGAAGTTCTTGCCGGCAATGACGACCTTCACGCCTGGTTGTCCGTTCGTCGGTCCGAGCGAACCGATCTGCGGCGTCGAAGCTCCTTCTGTGAACTGCCAGACGGCGACCGTATGCGCCGGCAGAGTGAAAGTGGTCACTGGATTGTTCCCGCCCGATCCGGAACTCACGGTGATCGACGAACCGCCCAGCAAACCGCTCAGGTAATCCGAATAACCGCCCGCGGGCAGGGAAGTGTTCAACCCGCTGATGCTGTAGCCAGTCGTCTCATTCTTATTGATCGCGACCAGCACGACGTTCCCGAAAAACTTCCGTTCGTAAATGTAGACGTCATTGTTAATCCAACGTTGACCCATCGAGCCGTACGGAATCGCGGGATTGTTGCGACGCAGCGATGACAGACTGCCGATGAGCTGATACGCGGTCGTGCTCGTGCTGAAGTTTGTCATCATCGGCCGGTTGTAAGGATCCGTGCCGCCGCCGGTGTCGTTGTGCAGGTACTGTTCGGTGCCGTAGTAGATGCACGGAATGCCGCGACTCGTCAGCGTGAACGCCAGCGCTTCGTGCAGCCGGTTGTTGTTATTGTTCAGAGAAAGGAAGCGCGACATGTCGTGATTGTCGATGAACGTGACGAGATCTTCCTTCCACGTGAAGTTACTTCCTTCTGTCGAGATCACAGAGTCGATGTCGGAGAAGTTGGAATTTGACCCGAACACGTTTCGGATCGCAGTGTTCAGCGGGAAATCGAGCAGCGAGATGCCGCTCTTGTTAGCGAACTTGTATGAATCGTGATACAGCGGATCGGACGTGTTGCCCTGATACCACTCGCCAAACAGGAAGCTGTCGCCGTAGGTGTAGATCGAGTTGGCAAAGCTGTACTCCCAGCCCCAGTTCACGTGCTTGACTGCGTCGATGCGAAAACCGTCGACGCCGTGCTGTTGAAAGAGTTGCGCCGCGGCTTTCAGGTAACTGTCCATCGTGGCGTTTTCCTGATTGATGTCTGAGAGATCGAAGAGCGTGTAGTACTCGACCTGATAACGATCGTCCCAGCCGCCGCCGGAAATGTTGGCGTTGTGATGAAAGTAACCGTTCGTGTCGCTGGTGAAGTTGCCGAGAAACGTGCCGTTGTCGTAGAGCGCGCCAAACTCTCCCGCGTTGTCTTGAGTCGAGTGATTCGGCGCAAAATCGATGATGACTTTGATTCCACTCGAGTGCGCGGCGCTGACGAGGTTGTCAAACTCAGTCCAGGTATTACTCGAGTTGCCGAAGTGTTCCTCGATGCGTTTGAAGTCGCGCGCCTGGTAACCGTGATACGAAGCGGTCGGATTGCCGCTGCCGTCGGGAATGTTTGTATTGAGATTATCGACTGGCGGCGAGATCCAGATTGCGGTCACGCCGAGACCGGAAAGATACGACATCTTCTGTTGAATGCCGGCGAGATCGCCGCCCCAGTAAAGACGCCAGTTGGTTTTCGTTGAATCGTAGAGCCCGGAGCTTTGCGAAGGATTGTTGTTTGTGCTGCTGCCGTCGAAGAATCGATCGGTGATGATTTGATAGATGACTTCGCGTTTGAAGTCAGCCGCGCGTGTTTTGGTTATTGGTGCGAAAAGAAGTGAAAAGAGAAGTGCGACAACTGATAGCCGTCGTGTGAGCTTTAACATGAGAAATACCTCCGTCGTGAGTTATCTTTTAATCCTGCAATCCTGTCAAGGTTTTCGCGAACGTTAAAAGCCATCCATAGATTACGCAGACAACAAAAAAGCCATCCACAGATTACGCAGACAATAAAATGATCTGCGTAATCTGTGGATGGCTTTGCTTACAGGATATTTGTATTTCCGCCACAGACAATCACACCCACGCGCTCGCCCGGTTCGGGTTTGTAACGACCTGACAGCAACGCAGCGAATGCTGTTGCGCCGCCGGGCTCGGCGAATATTCGCGTCATCTCCCACAACTTCTTCTGCGCAGCGATAATCTCTTCGTCCGAGACGAGCAACGCGCTGTTTACATATTGCTGTGCTATCGGAAACATCTGCTGACCGACTTGTCGCGGCGCGAGTGAGTCCGCGGCGACACCGCCCGCCGGTGAATCGACGGGCCGACCAGCCTGCAGCGCAAGTTGCAGCGTCGGCGCTTCAGTCGGTTCGACCGCGATGATCTTGACCCTGTTCTGATACCACGACGCGACCCCGCCGATTAATCCACCGCCACCGACAGCGACGAGCAGCGAGTCGAGTTCCGGCGCTTGTTCTTCCAGTTCCATTCCGAGCGTGCCCTGGCCCAACAACGTAGCATCGCCCTCGTACGCGTGGATCGGAAGCGCGCCTGATTTGACGGTCCATGCTTTGCTCGCTTCGAGTGCATCGTTGTAACGATCGCCCGCAATCACCAGTTCCGCACCGCACTGCCGAATGCGATCGAGTTTTGCTTTTGCCGCGACGGACGGAACGAAGATCGTTGCGGGCTTGCGAAGCTTCATGGCCGCGAACGCGACCGCCACGCCGTGATTGCCGCCCGAGGCCGCGACGACACCAATCTCGGGAACGTCGCGCGTCAGTATGTTTGTGAATGCGCCGCGTGGTTTGAATGATCCGGCGTGTTGGAGCAGTTCGAGTTTAAGCGTGATCTTGATCGAGTCGAGTCCGAAGTCTGCGCCGTCGACTTCGAGGATCGGAGTGCGACGGATGTAAGGCCGGATCGCACGTTCTGTTGCCTGGATTCGTTCGCGCGTAAGTTCTGTTTCGTTGTTCATACGTACGGAAGTATAGCTGTCGAACCCGTGGACACACGAACGCAGACGTTTGTCAATCACATCTGATTTCGTTAGCATCGCCAACATTATGACAACCACTGCCGAAACCATGACAGGCGAGCAGATTGTTGAGCTCTGTCGTCGCCATACTCTCTTCGAATGGTCTGCTCAGGCTGCTGTCGATCCGATTCCCGTCGCGCGTGCGAAGGGCATCTATTTCTGGACGCCCGAAGGCAAGCGCTTCATCGACTTCAATAGTCAACTGATGTGCGTCAACATCGGTCACGGCGATGAGCGAGTGCTTCAGGCGATCAAAGATCAAGCGGACGCGTTGCCTTATGCGAACCCATTCATGGCGACTGAAGTGCGCGCGCGCTTGAGTGCGAGGCTGGCTGAGTTGACGCCGGGTGATATCGATGCGTTTTTCTTCACGAATGGCGGCGCTGAATCGAACGAGAA
>DATNDM010000204.1:0-4743 GCA_035553235.1 Pyrinomonadaceae bacterium
AACCGGGCAGAAGAGTCACAAAAAGGCACAAAATCAAGAAAGAACGTGTTTGGAGCTTTATTTATCCGAGAGGCTTTGCACAAAAGTGCTGAATTATGATTTCTCTGCGCCACCTCCGCGTTCTCTGCGTCTCTGCGGTTAACTAATTCAGCAATAACTCACCGCAGAGACGCAGAGAACGGCCGAGGTGGCGCAGAGAAAAGCAATGTCACCGGCTTTTTGTGCAAAGCCTATCCGAGACGGTAGTCAAAAACAAATCGGCCGACTTGTATCGTTCCGCGGCCGCTTGACGCTGGCTGAATTAACAGCGCCCGCACCATCGAGCTCTTGCGGTTCCGAACTGCTTCAACCTCACCGACGGTGTCGCCGCTCGATGCTCGGTAAAAGGTCACTGTGATGCTGTCGGGCGTCTTGCGCTGATAGCCGAAGACATACTCGCCGGGCTGTAGCGAGAAGTCGCCCACCTGAATCGGCACCTGGACGATGAAAAAATGAGAATACTTCCCTTCCGCGGAGTAGCCGGCCGTGATCATGACCACGCCAGCGATAAACTTGCCGCGTCCGTCAGTCACGCCTGACGCGGTGCGAAATTCAGTTTCGATGTTCTCTTTGATTACCGGCGCGCGCGCCGGAATTATTTTCCTCAATTCCGCATCAGACGCAAGCCGCCAACCCGCCGCCGCGACGGCGTTAGTTAAGAAGAATGCAAAGACCAACAACACCACGAATAAATCTGCGTTCATCCGCGTAAATCCGCGGCTAATTTTTGACTGTTCTTGCAAAGCCCCTCCACGCCAAGTCGGTGCCGGGAATGTTAAAGTATCGCCCGGACAAATGCATCGTTTAAATTACTTTCGAGCTGCCGCGGTTCTTCTGCTCCTCGCCGGCACTCCTACCTTTGCATTAGACCCGAACAGAAACCTCAACGACTTTGGCCACCAGGTCTGGCTGACTGAAAACGGACTACCGCAGAACACGGTCCAGTCAATCATCCAGACAACCGACGGCTATCTTTGGGTCGGGACGCAGGACGGCCTGGCTCGTTTTGATGGACTCAACTTTACCGTCTTCGATAAAGAAAACACACCCGCATTCAAGAGCAACGACATTCGCTTCCTGCACGAAGACCGGCAAGGTCGATTATGGATCAGCACGTCGTACGGACTCATCTGCCGGCACAACGGACAATTCACGGCATTTACAGTAATCGACGGTTTGCCCGACAACAGCGTTGGCGCAGTGGTTGAAGACACAAACGGGAACGTCTGGATCGGTACCGCGGGTGGTCTAAGTCGTTTTGAAAACGGAAAGTTCAAAACGTTCGGCGCAGAGCAGGGACTGGCGCGGAACGTGATTCAAACGTTGTACGCCCGCGCGAACGGCTCGGTGTTAGTCGGCACATCTGCCGGTCTGCAAACGCTCAAAGATGATCATTTTAGTCCGCCAAACATGCCCGCCGGTATGCTCGCCGGCAATCTCACCTCCATCGCGGAGACAAGCAATGGCTATTTGTGGCTGGGCACTCTCGACGGGCTCTTTGAAGTTGATAATGAGGGACGGCAGTTGAGCATTCCCCTGCCCAACAGCCGCGTCAGCGCTTTGCACATCGATCGCGAAGGCGCACTGTGGATTGCGACTGCCGGCGGACTAGCGCGTTTGCGCGGCGATCAACTCGAAACGTTTACGGCGTCTGGCGGTCTGTCGAGTAACCTCGTGCTTTCAGTCTTTGAAGATCGCGAAGGCAGCATTTGGATTGGCACCGAGGCAGGCGGGCTGAATTTATTAAAGAGCAAAAAGTTCACGACCTACACTACCAAAGACGGACTACCGAATGATCTCGTCAAAGCCATTTACCAGGACGCGCAGGGCGGAATCTGGATCGGTTCCAACGGCGGTGGCTTGACGCTTTTCAAGGATGGCAAATTTCAGACGTGGACCACACGCGATGGTTTATCGAGCGACGTGGTCCTATCGCTCGCCGGCGACACGCAAGGCACACTCTGGATCGGCACGCCTGACGGACTCAATCGTTTCAAAGACGGAAAGTTTCAAACGTTCACTTTCGCGGAGGGACTCTCAAACGATCTGGTGCGCTCCGTGTTTGTCGATCGGAACGGTGTGCTGTGGGTGGGAACGCGCGATGGTCTGAACAGCTTTCGCGATAACGAATTCACGACCTACACCACCCGCGACGGGCTCGCGAATAACTTCATCGGCACGATCTATGAAGACTCGAAAGGCAATCTCTGGGTCGGAACTCTCGGCGGCTTGAGTAAGATCAAGGATGGGAAATTTCAGACCTTCACCACGAAAGACGGCCTGTCCAGCAACACCGTCATCTCGGTTTACGAAGACGCGTCGGGTGATCTTTGGATCGGAACTAACGGCGGCGGTCTCGATCGTCTGCGCGGGGACAAATTTGTTTCATTCACGAATCGCAATGGTCTGGCTGCCGACATTGTTTATCGCATTCTCGAAGACAAGCAACAAAACCTTTGGTGCAGCTCAAACAAGGGGATCTTTCGCGTCAGTAAGAGTGAGCTCGAGAGTGTGGCGAGTGGCGCGACTACCAACGTCAATCCGATTTTCTATGGCCCTGCGGATGGCACGTTGACGCGAGAGTGCAGTGGCGGCGGACATCCGGCGGGCTGGAAGACGAGCGACGGTCGCCTGTGGTTCGCCACTATAAAAGGACTCGCCGTCATCGATCCGGAACACATCCCACTCAACACGTCTCCGCCGCCGATCGCGGTGGAACAACTTTTCGTCGACAATCAATCGATTCCCTTGACGCAAAAGTTGACGCTGCCGCCCGGTCTCGCGCGCCTCGATTTTTACTACACGGCGCTGAGTTTTATCGCGCCCGAGAACGTACGCTTCAAATATAAACTCGAGGGATTTGATGAAAACTGGATCGATGGCGGCGCGCGCAGAGTTGCGTCGTACACAAACCTGCGGCCCGGGAATTACAAATTTCGCGTAATTGCAGCGAATAACGATGGCGTTTGGAACGAGACCGGCGCCGCCGTGGATTTTTATTTGCAACCGCGGTTCTATCAAACTTACTGGTTTTATCTGATTTGTGTTCTGCTGCTGGCACTGACAGCCTGGCAACTGTACCGGCTGCGCGTGAGACGTATGGCGCTCCAGTTTCGCGCGGTTAATGATGAACGCAACCGGATCGCGCGTGAGATTCACGACAACCTTGCACAGGACATTCTCGGCATCTCCGTGCAGCTCGAACTCGTTGCGCGACTGATGCCCGCGGCCGCTGAAACTGCGAAAGCGCATCTGGATCGTGCACGCATGTTGGTGCGCAACAGCATGACCGAGGCACGGCGTTATGTTTGGGATCTGCGCTCGCAGGAGTTGCAAAAGAAAGATCTGCCAACGGCACTGCGCGACACGGCGAAACGTCTGACCGCGGACAGCGATATCGAAACAGTGGTTGAAGTGGCTGGACCGCTGCGGCCATTGCCAGTGTCAGTGGAGACTAATCTGTTGCGCATCGGGCAGGAAGCAATCAACAATGCAGTGAAGCATGCTCGCGCAAATCGAATCGAGGTGGCGCTGAATTTCGATACGCGTAGCGTGCGACTCAGCATTCGTGACGACGGGCGCGGTTTTGACCCGAGTCAACAGATCGCCGACGGTCACTTTGGTTTGATCGGAATGCGTGAGCGCGCGGAACAAATCGGCGGTGTCATGTCAGTGCACAGCGCAATCGAAAGCGGCACTCAAATCGCCGTTGACGTGCAGTTGAATGAGTAGCGATGAAGGATTCAAACGCATGATTCGTTTAATGGTGATCGACGATCAGGCCGTCGTGAGGCAGGGATTCGTTTCGCTTATCAACACGGTTGCCGACATGGAGGTGATCGCGCAGGGCGTAAACGGGCAACAGGCTGTAGCACTGTACCGTGAGCACCAGCCGGACATCACGTTGATGGACCTGCGTATGCCGGTGCTGAGCGGTGTCGATGCGATAGCTCAGATCCGGCGCGAGTTTCCCAACGCGCGCATCATCGTGTTGACGACCTATGACGGTGACGAAGACATTTACCGCGCGCTTCAGGCCGGCGCCCAAGGCTACCTGCTGAAAGACATGTTCTTCGAAGAGCTTGAAGACGCGATCAGGAAAGTCCATGCGGGCGCGCGCCGGCTGCCGCCGGTGGTTGCTGAACGCTTAGCCGAACGGATGAGCGCGTCGGAACTCACGCTGCGCGAGCTCGAGGTCCTTCAGGAAATCGTGAATGGCAAGAGCAACAAGGAGATTGCGAGCACGTTGCGGATCAGCGAAGCCACAGTGAAGAGTCACATCAACAACATCCTCGGCAAGCTCGGCGTCACCGATCGCACCCAGGCGGCGACCCGCGCCCTGCAACGCGGCATCGTCCATCTCTAGCCACAAAAGGCACAAAAGCACAAAACAGAACAGGCGCACCGCCTCGTTGGCCCATTTACCCGTTCTGTTTTGTGCTTTTGTGCCTCTTTGTGGCTAGAGATCAATCAAAAGTTGGAGATGGTGGGTAAACCTAAAGGCCATGACAGCTCTTCGCGGCGCTGTTATCTTTCGCTCCGTCAGACCAATTCTCCGGTTCCGAGTTCTTAATCAAGGCTTCTTACCTACCTAACTTGTTGCAGAACCCAAAGGGGTCTTGATTCAGCTTATAGAACTCGGAACCGGTCCTCCATTTCTAAGGCTTAATCGTCACCATCACAACGCCATGGCTCGGGACTTCG
>DATNDM010000205.1:0-3664 GCA_035553235.1 Pyrinomonadaceae bacterium
GTTTCACGAGCGGAAGCTGCTTTTACCTTCACAACTGGACGGGGTTTCTCGCCCTTTTTGATAACCTTGATTGTTTTCTTCTCAGACATTGCTTTATTTCGAGTTTCCGTTTGAATTCAATGTATCCAACGAAATTCTCGCCACACAGTTCCCAAATTAGTAAGACTAGAACGCTGGACGGCGACTACACTTGCAAAGAAGAGGCCACATCAGCTAACGCGCGCGATACGACGAAAAAGGGCCACTTCCCACGAAAATATTTTTTCAAATAGCGTATTCGGTGTAGCGACGATCGCAAACCGTACACATACGATGCCACTTTACCGAGACACAGGCTGCGATTTTCGTACGAGCTCTGCGTTCTTGGCTTCCATGTCAAGTGCCCAAATGGTTTTGTGGGTGTGGTAAATCATGACAGCGAGGCCGATTGCCCCACCTATGTTCACGTATTTCAACCCGTTGATCATCCGGCGAGTGCCGTACTGAACGAGCAGAGCATTGATGATGATGAGTGCGAGGCGAAACTCCGTGGGGCCGAACTTAAGGTAGCTGATCTTGAATCGATCAGTCGTGCTAAACGCCAGAAACGTACTCACCTCATAACCGGAACAGATCGCCAGCAGGATCAACACCTGCAAGCGCGATCGTTCAGGAAGAATGAACGCATAACCGATAATGACCGAACAAAGAAAGAAGTAGTCGAGCAGGTGATCCATGTAATAGCCCCACCGGACGAGCCCGGTGCCTCGATACTTCCCGACTTTCCCATCGTAATGGTCGGTGATGTATTGCAGCGCAATCATCGCCGACACGCCCCAGAGCCAGCGCAGATCTCGCGCCGCCCAGTAAGAAAAAAGCAGTATGAACGACGACCAAACGAGTGTGAGCATCGTCAAGTGGTACGTCTCCAACCAGGACGGGATACGCGGCAGCACGCGTGGGGCGAGTCGACGCTCGAATGGAGTCAGGAATGAAGTGTTTGACTTGCTCGCGCCAGCGAACTGTTGCGTCTCGATCATACGCGGCGCGTTACTGCAACGCAGACGCCAACGTTTTTAGAAGGATTTTTAAGCTTTTTTGAGGATCGTCAGAAGGCTGAATCCGACGACTGTCGGCTTTTTGCTTGATCCGCGTTAATCCGGCTTCGATCCGTCAAATCCGCGCTTAAATAAACACGACTGACTGTGAACTGGGAATCTCGAACCGTCGTCGACATCGCGCATTCCGGCACGCCAGCATATCGTCAATCCGCACCAGATAATCTCGCGACTTCTGAAACCGCGCCCGATCCTGCTCATTCGCGCCGCGCGGCAGTTGCTGCTTCTTCGTCCGCTTCAACCAACGCACATCGTATTCAGCGCGCTCACGGCAGTGAGGACAGCTATACGTCGCCTTCTTAACTTCTTCTCTCTCGTTAAAGAAATCGCGTTCGTTCATGATTCCGCACCCTGACCTTCACATAGTTCACGCAGGTATCGAAAACTGTAAATTCCCGTTTCGTGACCGTCGCTCCAGCGAAAGTTGAGCGCGTAACGCCCGACGATGCTGATGTCTCGGATTTCAATCTTCTCAGAAATACTATCGGGCTTCAACACGCGTTCACCCGTCCATTCGTTGACGCATTGCGCGCACGGGCAGGCTCGCCTCAACTCAGCCGCGTGATAAGTGCAACGATGATCGTCGCCCCAGGCGATGCTGACGGTGAAATCGTCGACTTGTTTGAGTTCCTTCGGTTCAATTGCCGGACCGCGTCGTTCCATCGTCTGCGCCTAACTATTCGACTCCAGTGCTTTCTTCACGTCCGCCGCTGTGACATCAAAATGCGACGCGTTCCACACCGCTTTACCGTCACGGAGAATGATCACCTGCGGTGTTTCGTGACGGACGCCCGTGCGGTTCGCAAGCTCGTGTGAAACGTCGCGCGCGGACTGAACTTCGACGATGTTGACGCCCTCGACCTTCTCCATCTCGCGATACGCTCGCGCGCTAATCGAACAGGCGTTGCTGTGTTTGAAGACGATGACGGGTTTCTGTGTCGAGTCTGTCAAAAGATGCTCGAGTGATGCGTGGTCGTCGATTCTGAAAAAGCTGTTTCCCATAGATCGAATTTTCCTCTTTAACTTCCTGCCGCCGTTATAAGAATGGCAGAATTCCCTATTGACGAGCAAACCGAATCGGCTTATTGTGCGTGACGCTAACGAGAAAGATTGGCTGTCCTCAAGCCTGGCCTAACTTACCGACGAGCCTCACGAGTCTCTGAACGAAGATTCTCCTGCTTTCTCATGGACGGACCAACGTGTGTCCAAAACCTCAACCAAGGAGAACGTGTATGTTTATTACGCCGGATTTCCGTCGCTCACGACGGATTCCTTTCAACCTCATCTGCGCTGTCTTGCTCTTCGTGGCCGCTTCTCAGGCGGCGATGGCCGACGAGCTGGCAGTCTGGAACTTCAACGATTCAAATCTGACCGTGGACCACGGCAGCGGCACGCTCACCACGAGTATCAACGCCGCGAATGTGCTCTTTGCCGCGGGAACGACGAATAACGCGCGGCAGGGCGACATCGCGGGCCAGGCGCTTTCGTTACAAGGCGGAAGTAGTACCGCCAACAACGGTCGAAACATTACTTTCAACGTCAGCACCCTCGGCTTTTCGGATATCGTCGTGAGTTTTGCGACGCAGGGGACCAGCACCGGGTTCAATAGTAATCAGTTCCAGTACAGTCTCGACGGTGTTTCGTTTATCGATTTCGGGTCGCCCTACATACCCGCGACGGCATTTGGCTCTGTGCCACTCATCTTCAGTCTCGCTGCGATTGCGGGGTTGAATGACAATCCGAATGCAGCATTTCGAATTGTCTTCAACGGCGCGAGTTCAGCGACGGGCACGAACCGGCTCGACAACATCGTCGTGGAAGGGACGACTCTGCCTACCGGCGAGATCCCGGAGCCTGCGAGTGTGTTGTTGTTAGCGAGTGGATTGGGCGGTCTATACAAAATCAGACGAAGAAGAAAACAAGCCACAAAAAGTCACTAAAGCTCTTTTGTGCTTTACGTGCTTTTTGTGGCTATAACTGATTTCTAATTCCAATCGCCGACGAGTACGAACGGCGCCCAGTAAAACGGCGCGCTGTATCGCTTGCCGGAGATCATGTCCAACTGCGCGCCACGGAGCGCGCCCGAGGAGGTGGTGCCATCGCCCGTGCTTAAAAGCCGTTTGTAGAAGTCTGTCATCAGATCGGCCGTAGACTTGTCTGCAACCGACCAGAGACTGACACCGACCGTCGGCGCACCGGCGTACATGAACGCGCGCGTCAGACCCATCACGCCTTCGCCGCGCTTCTCTTTGCCGAGGCCTGTTTCGCAGGCTGAAAGCATCACGAGCGGCGAGCCGAGGCGTAAGTTGAAGACTTCGTCGGTACGCACGAAGCCGTCGTTTGTCTTGTTGCCCACGAGCGACAGGACCACGCCGGTGAACTGTGGGCGCTCTGCGTCGAGCAGACCGTGCGTCGCCACGTGAATCACGCGGTACTTCGTGACATCACGCGTGTCGAGATTGTCTTCGTTTGCGTCGAGGTCCATCCAGACGTCTGCCTGGCCGCCTGAGGCTTTGGCAAGTTTGGAGATCTGATCGGCTTCCGTGCGCGTGCCGTTGAGTCGTGCG